>DMBB01000231.1 GCA_003446295.1 Erysipelotrichaceae bacterium | reverse complement strand
CCGCCGACCAGTGCGCCGGGCAGGGATGTATTTTTTGCTTTGGCAACACGGCTGTGCACATCGGAAGGCGTGTTGGAACCGAAGCCTGTTACAAAGCAGATGTTCAGACTGTTTCTGCCAAGCACATAATGTACCTGTTCTGCAGCAGCCTGCTGATATTTCTGATTACCTGTAAAGTCATATGCCATGGACATGATCACGCCGTTGTTCAGCGCTTCGGAGTTGCTGCCCCAGCCATAGGAATCCAGGGAACAGAGGTAACCGTTGCCGTTCATCACGCCCAGCAGTCCGTCTGCTTCAGTTTTCAGGGACTTCTTCATCGCTTTGAAGAAATCCGGATCGATCCTGTCGGAATCCTTCGCGGTCAGGAACAGATAACGTCCGTAACCGCCGTTGGCATTCCAGGACAGACCTGTTGCGCATGTCGGATCTTCCTCAAACAGTGCTTTTGCCTGCTCGAGGTATTCATCTTCGAATGTCGCTGCCCACAATGCTGTTTTTGTGAAGAATCGTCCGTCATTGTCGGTACTGTCGAGATAGGAACCGCCGTTGACGCCTTCCGGATTGACCAGATCGATCAGTTCCGGATTGTCTTCGAGCCATTCATCAGCACGTTTGGCTGCTGTCAGGCACTTTCTTGCATATGCCGGATCGACATCTTCGAATACGATGCTTGCCAGAGCCATCGTTCCGGCAAAATCAGCTGTACTTGTTGTTTCCAGGGTCAGTACATACAGATACTGATCATCATGTTCCGGAAGTTCGATATCGGACATGTTCTGAGGAATGACGGTATTGAATACGCCGCCGTCAGAGTTCTGCATCTTCAGCATCCAGTCCAGCTCATATCTAACTTCATCCAGGATATCGGCTGTTCCGTTCATCGATGCCGGAATGCTGATCGTATCAGTCCAGGCATCCGGGTTGTACAGGTACGCCATCAGCAGGTCAGCTGCTGCCTTTGCGCCTGTCTTGACATATTTGCCGTAGTCTCCGGCATCATGCCAGCCGCCTGTAACGTCCATATAGACATCTGTTCCATGGACGATGGCATTGTAGTTATGACATGCAAGGTGTGACATGCCGCCTGCCCACCATTCATCCAGATCCATGCTGCAGCGCTGCATCGACAGCATTCTCAGCAGGGAATCACGCATTTCCGTGTAAGGATCGTCTTCAACCTGGAAGGCGTTGGATACGGTTCCGATCTGGGAGCGGATGTAATAGGTGTTGCTGTCGGAAACAGGGGTGAAGTCTCCGTAGGAATCATATTCCCCTGTATAGTCATCATTCCGCTTGCCGATAATGGCACCGGTGTATACGGGCCATCCCTGTGTGTCCACGACATCGAACATGTCGCCTGCATCATATGCGAATGTGCAGCGCTTCTGTCCGACCGTCTGATATCCGACCTGGTCGATCGAGATGCCTGAGACAACAGGGTTGGAAGATACGATCCTGAAGTTCTCAACGGACACGGTATGATATTCAGCTGTTGTGCCGGAACCGTCATTGCCGATATAGAAATCCACATATGCGTTGTTCGTATATCTGCTTGTCTTGAATGTCAGTTCATGATCATGCGGCTCATAGGATGCGTTCATACTGCCGGAAGCCAGAACAGCATTCGTATTTCCGTCAATGACTGCCATCTGAACGTTTCGGTTCACGTCGGAAGACAGTGAGAAGGTGATCGAAACATTGCTGTTGGCGTTGAACGGGATGCCTCCGCGCGTGATCCTGACAGACTGGATGCCGCTGCCGCCTTTTTCAACGATCGCACCCATTCTGTTCCATGACAGATCACCGTAGCCGAAGCCATCGGAATATGCGACAGTCCATCCGCTGACAAAGTCAGTCGTGTTGTCAGGATTTCCTACCGTATACGGTTTTCTTTCGTAATCGGTATTGAAGATATATTCATCCGCCACGGGAACAGACGCGTCCGGTGTCGGTGTCGGGATCTCTGTTTCCTCGGGTGTCGGAGTCGGTGCAGGGGTTGTCTTCTGAGTCGGTCTGGCTGTCGCTTCTGCTGAAGCAGTCGGCTCAGCCGTGGGTGAATGCGTCGGGTCCGGTCCGGGTTCAGCCTCCGTTCTTAAATCATTTATAATCGGTACCAGTGACACCAGCAATACCGCACAGATCGCTATCAGTGTGATTTTTCCTTTTTGTGTAAGCTTGTACTTTTTTAACTTGTTCATGCGGTTCATTATACATGATTTCTGTAAATTGTATGTGAAAACGAAAGTAACAAAAGTTTAATAATTCCGGTCTCTTTCAGAACAGATCCATGTCTGTTTGTTTTTCCAGGGATATTTGATGAATCTTTTTCATGCAGATCCAGTAGTTTTTCCGGTGCCTGTTCGGTGCGGATGTGATCTTGAAATCATAGTCATTGCTGTCCAGCAGCCAGTCAATGGTATGCGTGCCTTCATTGATGCAGGTCCGGAATTCCCGAATCTGGGGTGCTGTATATGATCGCTCCAGTGATTTTGCCAGTTTTGCGGCATATCCGGCATATTGTTCGCAATAGAACATGTTGTTCGCGGAATAATACTGCAGGTCAATGGTTCTTGTTTCAGCGGAATTCTCATCCAGAAAGAAAGGACTGTCTATTGTGTTGACAGCATATACATAATACAGGACGGATGTATCCTTCCTGTCAGCTTTGCGTATGATCCTGCCGAGTCTCTGCAGACGCTGTCTGGTAACAGCAGAACAGGATAATACGATGCCGACTTCTGCATCTGGAACATCGATGCCTTCATCCAGCGCTCTGCATGCGACAAGAATATGATGTTCTCCTGTACGGAACTGATGCAGATACTTCTCTCTGATTTCCTTCTTCAGTTCGGAATGATAGATGCTTATTTTCGGTGTAAACATCTTTTTGATGATATTTGCAATGCGTACGGTCTGTTCGATCCTTTCACAGTAGATGATAATCTTTTTGCTCAGATCGATCCGTTTAAGCAAAGCTTTCAGACAGTTCTCTCTTTCCGAAGCGTTATAGATCAGGGCTCTGCGCAGCCTGATCAGATTATTCAGTTGGCAGGCGGCACTGCCTTCTTCCGCTTCTGAAAGATACCGGAAAAATTCATTTGAATTCATGTATTCTACAGCAGGGTCCTCGGCAATCATCCGGCCGTATGTTTTCGCAATCAAGTCGGTAAATTCATTATATTCATCCAGCTCTTTTTCATTGAGGCAGATACCTGTATGAAGAATGACATATGGATTGATCACCTGATCATTCCATGCTTCAGAAGGACCGTAATGGTAGATCTCTCTGCCAAGATTCGGAACCAGAATATCTTCAAAATGGCTGCAGTACGGTGTGGCAGACAGACCGATGCAATGGTATTGATCACGCTGAAAAGCCGGATCATGACGGAAGCGGAAGATATTCCGATTGACGTCACCTGTATAACGGTGACACTCATCACAGATCATGAAAACGTGTCTTCCTTCTTTCATATCATTGATGACGTGTGAGGAAAGAGAATCCCTTGCTGTATTGATTACATATATAAGGAACTGAGTATTCTTGTCATCCTTGTGCGTACCATAATAAAGTCCCACTTTATGAGAACCATAACTGATATTCGGAAAGAAATCCCGTATTGCCTGCTTCCACTGGTGTGCAAGTGATATCGTAGGTACGACGATTCGTATCCGGACGTTGGGATATGTATGGAGAAGGTAATCTGCAGCAGAAAGAGCAAGTATGGTTTTGCCTGCACCGGTTATGACATTAACAATCCCTTCAGTACCACTGTTCTTCCATATGTCCAGACATTCAGCCTGCCATTTATATAGCTTTTTCTCACTCATGACCAAAATATAACATGGATGCAGCAGGAAGACCGAACGAAAATACTGCTGTTCAAAAAAATGTACACACTGATCAAATTACCTGTGTTTATCACACAGAAAGAAGGAAATCATGTATACTTTTTGAAACGGAGGGTTCAGCTATGAACTATGAAGATTTTTATAACAAAATGCATGATATCGAAACAAAATTGACAGAAACTTCCAAAAACATCGGCGGAGATGCAAAAAATATCAGTAAATGCACAGAAAATGGAGATGTTAAAGCGCTGCGGAAAAATCTTGATGCGCTGGATAATCATATCAAGTCACTGACATCTATGCTGAATGAGCTCAAAGCACATACAGATGCGTTTGACGAAAAAGCATATGTATCCGGAGGTGATCTGGAAGAACAGCTGCTTGAAGAATGCAGAAACAAAGGCATTAATGTACGTATGATCAGTACACAGGTCTATGACATGTTCCCAAGCAAAGTGACGGTCAGCCGTGATACGCAGGAGATCGTCATCGATAAGAAAAAGCAGAATTGCTGCCGTCCGAAGACACTTGCTGAAACGATCGCCAAGACCAGAGATAAACTCATGAAGGAAAACTTCAATGCGGCACGATTCCTGGAAGATATGGAAAAGGCATACGATGTTGTGATCCGTATGAAGAATAAGAAGAGCGACCAGGCCTATGTGAATCTCACAGACGTCTATAAACAGATGGTACCTATGGCACGATCCCAGAAAGAGTATGACAGTCAGGCTTTCGCGTTTGATGTAGCGCGCCTTGAACTGAGTGATACACGTATAGCAAAAGACGGAAGGGCGATCAGCTTCAATCCGAGCAAAGATAATAAAAATGCGATCCGTTTCCTGGATTCAAACGGAACGGAACGTTATCTTGCACTGGTTGCTTTTGTACGTAATTGATATTTCTGAGGAGGCTTTATGGATAATAAGGCAGGGATCCGCTTTCTGTTGGACTTCTGGCAGGATCATTATCTGAACGAATATATTTCAGAAGGCGGCAGTAAAATCAAATTCATCACAGGAAGGGAAGGTTCGGGAAAAACATTTCTTTTGTCTGAATTTCAGAAGGATGCAGAACGATGCGGCTATCTGACTGTCTCTTTGTCTGCTGAACAGTTCTATCTGAATGATTTCAGTTTCATATATCTCCAGATACTGAATCAGATAGATCTCGACAGCCTGATCCGGGGATGCGCTTCCAGAATAGCGGGTATGCTGAACTATGACATGGATACGATCGGAAACAGAACACTGGTCGATTATCTTGCATCGATCGGTGCCTCTGACGTCATAACGATGCAGACGATCCGTTCAAACCTGCGTGAGATGTTTCTCCATGATTCACTGATGGATTATAACTTTGCTTCTGCCTGCGCATTATTGACGGCTGATGTTTTAGGACATCCTTCACTGGACGGGGAAAGCAAAAGAATACTGAAGCGCTGGCTGACAGGTGACCGAGCGCTGAAGAGCGCGGAATTAAAGTCTGTCGGATTGTCTTCTGTCAAAATCAACAGATATAATGCACGTCATATGCTGAGGTCACTTGGAAGACTGATTCGGAAAGCAGGGCATCAGGGATTGATCGTTCTGGTCGATGACTTGGAAATACTTTTGGACAGACAGGGAAATGACTTTGTTAAATACAGCTCTGCCAAACGAAATGATACTTATGAAAGCATCAGGCAGCTGGTGGATGATATCGACACTATGAAAAATCTGATGTTTATATTTGCGTTTGACAGAGCAATGATCGATAACGAAAACATCGGATTGAAGTCCTATCAGGCACTTTGGATGAGAATACAGAATGAGATCGTTTCCCGGAAATTCAACCGTTTCTCCGATATTGTGGATATGGACATTCTTTCTGAACAGGTATATACCCCTGAATATCTTTCCGAAATGTCACTGCATTTTGCAGAAGAGGCAGAACAGATGCATCTGCCGTATACGATCCTTGATGAAACGCGAACTGCTGAGCTTTTAAAACAGTCGGAATATGGCTCAATCGGACTTGCGCAGATGATCAAAAACGCAACGCTGCAGAAGGAGGGGAATGAATGATGAACCCGAAAGATTCAAGACGCCTGATCGAAGTTCTTCGCTCGGGTGTGCCTTCCAGACAGGCAAGTGCTTACTTTACGAATGCGCGGGTAAAACTTCGCCATGAGATCGAACGTACACTTGATCAGATGTGTGAAAACGGACAGTCTTCCTGCAAAATCATTACGGGAAAATACGGTGAAGGAAAAACACATCTGCTGAATACGGTATTTAATATGGCCTCGGAACGAAACATGGTCGTATCGATGATACCTCTCAGTAAAGAAATACCGTTCAACAAACTCGACGAAATATATGCTTCGATCATGCGCAATACATATCTTCCTGACAGAGCACAGCCAGGCTTCATGCATGAACTGCACAGTCAGTTTAAAAACAGTGAATTTGTCAGCCGCCTTGTGATGTTTACTTCGACGGAACTTGAACGCAACAGGCTGATGTATCTGGTGAAAACGTATGCCGGCGCCAAAAATGAAGATGATATTTATCGCATTCAGGCTGATTTTCAGGGGGCATTTCTTCTTCAGAGCGAAGTAAAGAAACTATACAAGGGTGTTTATAAAGAAACGGCCCGGTTTAATGAGCCTTGGAAGAAAACAGAACATATCATGGATTATTTCTATTTCATGAGCTATGTGTTTGAATGCCTGGGTTATAATGGCTGGGTGATCCTGTTCGACGAGGCGGAACTGACAGGACGTCTCGGCATCAAGAGCCGGATGAAAGCATACGGAAATATGGATCAGTTCGTTGATCCATCATCCAGATTTCGGTCGGTATATACCATGATGGCATTTACAAGCTCCTATACAGAAGATGTCATCGAAAAGAAACATGATTATGAGTATCTTGATGTTAACGAGCCGGCAAACAAAGCCAATATCAAGCATGTACTGGACCAGATTATTGCAGCACCGCAGCTTGCAGAGCTTACCAGGAGTGAAATCAAAGATATTCTTCTGAACATCATTGATCTTCACAAGGCTGCATACAATTGGGATCCGGGTATCGCATCGGATGAAGTGATCTGTACTGCACTGAACGCGGGATATCTGCTGAGGACAAAAATACGCACTGCGATCGAACTGCTCGACCAGCTCTATCAATACGGGGAAGCAGGGTCTATCACGATCGGTGACATGATGAGCGGTTCCTATGAAGAGATACCTTCATTGGACGAATTGAATGAAGAAGAGATCTGAATAAACATACAGCCATCCGTTTGGATGGCTGCTGTTATTTTATGATTACTTTGCATTATCACGTTTGTTGTACTGCTCACTGCAGCTCCGGATGCCGTGTGTCCGTGTTTCAGGCGTCCAGCTGATCTCATCGACCAGGTGTCCCTTGGTCTTGCTGTAAACGGAAACGGTGATGCCGGGATTCTTGTTGGACAGGTTGTCCGTGCTGATCACGATGTCAGACTTTTCCGGATCTTCCATGGAAGAGAGGTAGAAGTAATGATCTTCAACCATCAGACCTTCATAGATCTCACTTTCCTGTGCGATCACCTGCGAATCAGCCGTACTGAGGGCAGCGGCGATATATCCGGTACGGGCATGATTGGTTTCCAGGAATTCCTGCAGTACCCAGTACATATCCGTGTAGGACTCGTCGGAAAGGTTCGTTGAAGTAACGAGAACGATATAGTCTTCATTGTCCCTGACCGTATTCAGGTAGGTGTCATAATCCGTGATGTTCATCAATGCGGGCTCACCGTCACGGTAGATCTGATTCCACAGATCATAATGTGTGGACGATATGCTTTCCAGACCGTTCATGATCGCAAAGTTCTGATTGATCCAGTGTGTATCATCTCCCTGCAGTCCTTCCAAATCATAGATCGGGTCATATTTCGTCATGAGTTCCCTTGCCAGGGCAGGCACGACGGGATTGAGGTTTCCCGCTGCCTTCTGGCTGCTGATATACCGGTCATAGTTGCGGAACTGGTATCTTGTGTTGACCAGGTCGATCATCGCTGTCATGTAGTTCATGGCAGACAGGGCAGTCACCACCGCAAGCGCTGCCTTGCATGGGATTTCGAACCTGCCGGTATCCATGATCAGCGCAAGTGATGATATGATGCCGGCGATCAGGAATACAGTCGCCCCGAACATAGAGCGTGAAAAGTTGATATAGACCGGTGAGAGGATCATTGCGTATACTGCCGCAAAGGAACAGAACGCAAACAGCAGGGGAATACACAGCTTCTTTTTGTCTGCAGCTGTAATGCCGGCAATGGTGATCACTGCCGCAAAGATCAGCCATAATGTGCGCATGCCCGTATCACCGGATCCGCTGATGACGATCGATGCTTCATAAGCTGCGATGAACAGACTGGACAGTCCGTTTCTTTCCGGGAAGCTCAGCATGCGGACCGCATTGCCGGGAGCTTTTACCATCATGAGAAGACCGATCAGGGCACCGGCAAGACCGGCGAACATATGAACGCCGGGTTTTTCATGATCCAGCACGATGCTTTTGAAGATCATGCCCAGCATGAACAGCACCATGGCTCCGGCTGTATTCTCGTTGGTCCATCCGGCAGGAATGCCGCAGAGGAAACAGAGTACGGCATACGGAATGCCATGAGGACCGTTTGATCTGTAAGGAACCAGGAACGTCATGATCAGGGTGGTCATCCAGAGATAATTGAATGAACCTGTCTGCCACAAAACCGTCTCTCCGAACATCGGTACATACAGAAATACCAATGCGGCAGATACACCCAGCAAAAACGGCACATGTTTTCCGGAGGGCTTTGCATGGAAGACGATCAGAATGATCAGCCAGACAAATACAAGGGAATTGCACAGCTGGAAAAGGAACCTGGGAAGCGCCAGGGAAATACGGGCCAGGATATGGGCAACTGAGCGTCCGCTCCAGGTCATGTACTGTTCATATTCTCTTGCGAAAATATCCAGCAGTCCGTTTGACTGGCTGTAGATGAAGTCATCCGCAATCTTCTTTGTAAACAGATTCATGAGCAGGATCAGAACAAGGATCAGGATCAATACAAACCTGTTTTTCTTCCGTTCTGTGCTGAATAATGATATGACTGCTTTCATAATGGTTCCTTCCCTCAATATGACATCATTATAAATAGGAAGGCAAAAGCGGGTCAATTGATGACGGAACTGTTTGCCTGAATGGACTTTCTTTCAGATACCGATTTTTGTATCATTAAAGAAGAAAACGGTTTGTTGAGGAGGCTGTATGTCTGAAAAATATGATTATCTGATCGTTGGATCCGGATTGTGCGGAGCTGTTTTTGCAAGAGAAGCTGTCAAAGCAGGAAAGAAAGTCCTGGTGGTTGAAAAGCGTTCCCATATCGGCGGCAACATTTATACAAAAGAAGTAGAGGGCATCAATGTCCATGAATACGGAGCCCATATCTTCCATACAAACAACAAGGAAGTATGGCAGTATGTCAATCAGTATGCGGAGTTCAACAGATATACGAACAGTCCCGTTGCCAATTATCACGGAGAACTGTACTCCCTGCC
>DMBB01000302.1 GCA_003446295.1 Erysipelotrichaceae bacterium | reverse complement strand
TGACCCATCTTTTCTTCCATATGCATGGAGATCTCATCAAACTTCTTTCTCATCAGGGAACCGTTGTTGACAGGTGTGAAGTCTTCCCTGTGCATGACGGAAGGCACATGGTGGCTGGCAATGCAGCGCCAGTTTGTAATGCCTGTTGCGCTGTGCTTGTAGCCGCCGGAATAACCGCCGTAAGGATTGCCCTGTACATGTCCGATCAGGATCGGGAGATCTGCTTCAAATACATATTTATTCATAACGACAGGATCGCCGCGCCATGTCGTGCCGAGGTCGACCATATTTTCAGAGTCTTCGGAGTCATGACTGATGATCTGTCCGGAATACCAGAAGTCATTAAACAGTTCTTCACCGAAGATCGCTTTTGCGTCTTTTTCCGTGGAACGGGGATGAAGACCGTTGGAGATGATCAGCAGGATATCCTTCTTCTCAACACCTGCGCTGTAAAGCTCATTCAGAAGATAATGGATGGAAAGCTTTCTATGGCTTGTCTTCTGCTCACCGCCCTTGACACGGTCCGGGACAACAAATACGACTTTAGAACCTTTGTGTACAAGTTCGGTTACCGGCTTCATGCCGATCGGATTGCGGATGCTTTTCAGATAAGCTGCTTCCAGCTGGTCCTCAGGAATAAAATCAGGATCCTTGACGGTCTCACCGGGAATAAATACATCGGTGGAATCAGGAAGGTCAGCACCCATCGTTCCGGCGCCGTATTCGAATTCAAAGTGTTTCATGAGTCTCTCCTTTTATTTTTCACAATTGCTGAGATAAAGCTGAATGATCTCCAGGTATTCTTCGGGATAGAAACCGATCTCACCGGTGAACCTTGTCAGAGCGATCAGGCCGCCGCTGATCTCCGGTATGGATGCCAGCATCGGTGCGTTGTCCTGTTTCAGACCGCCTCCGTACACGACATCAACATCTTTCAAGGATTTGATATAACGTGCGATCTTCTGAATATACGGTTTATCTGCCGGTGTCTTGCCGGGGCCGATCGACCAGACCGGCTCATAGGCGATGACAATGTTTTCCGTGCTCACTCCGTCCAATCCGTCATTGATCTGGGCGCCGAGCACTTCCTGCCATTCATCCTGTTCTTCGCTGCGTTCACCGATACAATACAGGACTTTCAGACCTCTGTTTACGGCACATTTGATCTCTTTGTTCAGGATCCTGCTGACCGCCGCTTTTGCCTCGTTTCCTGTTACGCCTGCTTCTGCCATAACACCAAGCAGGTCATTTCGTTCTTCACAATGTCCGATCATGACAGTGTCACAGCCCATGGCTGTAACTGCAGAGGCGCTGCGGTTGGAGGTGAAGGCACCAAAGTTCCCGCCGGGAGCCGTGTCGTCACGGTAGACGGACTGTGCACCGATATGGAGCGGGGAATCTTCTGTTTTGGCGGATAATGCGGAAAGCAGATGTGCTTCCGGAAAGTAAACGGCAAATTCCGTTCCCTCATACTGTTTCAATGCATCCTGAACTGCTTTGACGATAAACTGCCCGTAACCGGAGACCGGGGCAATGCGGTTGACACCGCCGTACTGCGGCGGAACATCGAACCTCTTCAGATTCAGATAAATATGTTTCATACCTTCTCCATTTAATTAAATCATTTAAGCAATTACATAATAAATTAAAATGATTAATAAATCAAGAGGGAATCTTGTAATATCTTTGAAAAGAATCGAAATGATATGATAAGGATAAACAGAAAGTGGGTTTTATATGAGAAAACGGATCAGCAGTAATGATGTAGCGAAACTGGCAGGAGTTTCGCGGGCGACGGTTTCCTATGTCCTGAACGGCAGCAGCACCCAGACTATTCCCGAAACGACGAAGAAGAAAGTCCTGGACGCGGCAGAGAAACTCGGATATTTCCCGAACAGGCAGGCAAGGACACTGAAGACAAAAAAGACTGACTGTATCTGTGTCATGATATGCCAGAATATCGAAATGCCGGGACCGGCAGCGACCCTGCAGGGGATCCGGAAAGTACTGAACGAGCATGGATATACCATCCTGCTGAGCAGTAATGCCAGAAGGGAAGACAAACCGTATCCTGAATATATACATTCTTATCTGGAAAGTTACTGCGATGGGATCATCCTGCTGGGTTATGATCTCGGAACCGGTTTTGAAGAATACATCGATGTCATCCGGAAATTCCAGATCCCGTTTCTGATGATCAATCCCGAACGTTTTTATGATGAATTTTATTCTGTTGCCGGTGAAAAATGGACGGGGCAGGAAGAGATCATACGCATCAGTGCTTCGGAAGGGTACCGGGAGTTTATCTATATATTTCCGGATCATCTGACTGACAGGGAAAAAGAACGCATGGAAAACTATTTATCAATGTGCAGGGAAAAAGGATACACCTGCAGGACAGCGGAGTTTCCGATGAAGATAGATGTCAGATTGTCTTCGATCAAAAAAGGATCAGATGATGATTATCAGAAAACGGTGAAGTACGCTGAAGGCATCAGGCAGATCGATGAACTGGTCAAAGGGAAAGAACAGGAGATTTGTTTTGTCGTTCCCTGGCAGCAGATGGCAGCTTCGCTCATGACATTTTTTACCGGAAAAGAGAACAAACCGGCGATCGCCGTATTGAGCGGTGCCAGTCCGGACATCAGCCTGTATGCCGTTTACGGAGGGAAGATTCTTTTTTTGGACATGCAGTTTATGAAGTGCGGTGAAGCAGCAGCTCAGAAAATGATCCGGATCCTGGAAGGCGGAGCGATAGAACAGCATACAGTGATTCCGGCTGCAGTCCTGGAATTTAACTGAATAATTTGTTAATTAATTTAATAAATGTATTGATTGGCTTTTTCTTACGTGCTAATATGTCATTGCAAAGCTACTTACACGAGTAAGTATGTAAGCGTCTGACATAGGAGGAAAAGATATGAGTCAGAGAAAAACAGAAGCTACCACACTTGAGGCGTGGTGGTTCGCGACAGGTAATATTGCCAATAACCTTATCTTTATGTTGATCACCATGTTCTTGATGTTCTATTTTACGAATGTCATGGGACTGGACCCGGTCGTTGCCGGTACGATATTCATGGTCGCAAGGCTGGTCGACGCTCTGACCGACCCGATCATGGGAATGATCATCGACCGGACTAATTCAAAACGATTCGGCAAATACCGCGGGTTCATTCATTTCGGTGCACCGCTGCTTGGCGTCGTTGTCGTCGCGCTGTTTACGCTTCCGAATCTCGATATGACCGGACGCATTATTTATGCTTATGTCGTATATATTATCTACAGTCTCTGCTGGACAGTGGTTCAGGTACCGCAGCTGACGATCCCCATTATCATGAGCAACGATATCGCAAAACGTACAAAGTTCCAGGCGATCTTCCAGGGTGTCGGCAGTATTGGCGCTGCATTTACATCTGCGCTGGCAATGAAGATCATCGGCGGTGCTCAGAATATGATGGATCCTGCCGCATGGAGAAGGGTCGCCATCATATTTGCCATCATCGCAACAGTCGGTTTTGAGATCTCCACACTCGCAGTCAGAAATCTTGATGTATACGACCCGAACGCAAAAGAAAAGGCCGAAGCAGCAAGAAGAAAAGCAGAAGCTGAAAAGATCCCGCTGAAAGAAAGAATGGCTTTCCTGACAAAAAATGTTGCATTGTTCGCACTGCTGATCAGCTTCGGAACTGACATGTTCGCGAACCAGATCAACAGCCAGACAAATACATACTTCTTCATGTACAACATGAACGGCAACACGAACCTGATGAGTACCCTCAGTGCTTTATCACTTCCGGTCAGTATCGCAATGATCTTCCTGGCAGGACCGCTGGTCAAAACATTCTCAAAGAAAAATGTCATTGTTGCCTGTGAGATCGTCGGCATTGCGGCTTCTCTAGTCATCTGGCTGACCAAGGCAAAGAATATCCCGATCTTTATGGGAGCTTCCGCCTGCAGCACGATCGCGTTTGCAATCTGCAACCTGATGTGCAGGACAGCACTTCTTGACGTGTCAAGCTGGACAAAATGGAAAACCGGCGTGGAAGCTTCCGGGCTGATGGCTTCAACGTTTACATTCATGAACAAACTGATGCAGGCGATCGCTTCCTTTGCCGGCGGTGTTCTGCTCAAGATGATCGCATTTGACGCTTCTCTTCCGATGCAGTCGACTGAAACTATGGACAAGCTTCTCACGATGCGTGTCCTCCTGCCTATCATCGCTTATGTGTGCACACTTATTGCCATGCGCTTCTATCCGATCGACAAAGCAGGAGAACAGCAGCTGCAGGCAGCACTTAACAATATGGAATAACAAACCGAAAAAGCTGTGCCGGGTGATCCGGTGC
>DMBB01000284.1 GCA_003446295.1 Erysipelotrichaceae bacterium | reverse complement strand
GATAGAACTGACGCCAGTCGGTCGCGATCATGTTGGTCGCAACAGGGATCTGCACTGCGTTTTTAAACTCCGTCATGATCTCACGGCTGGAATAGCCTGATTCCGGACCGCAGGGATCTTCAACATAGGTCAGGACATTCTTCATGTCACGGCACAGGTCAACAGCTTCCTGCAGTGACCAGGCACCGTTGGGATCAATGTTGATCCTTCCTTCCGGGAATGCTTTCTTCAGTGCACGGACAGTTTCCATCTCGTACGCTCCTGAGAATACGCCGCCTTTCAGTTTGAAATTCCTGAACCCGTATTTGTCATGAAGGCAGCGTGCCTGGGCAACGATCTCTTCATGCGACAGCATCTTTTCCCTGCGCATGCGGAACCATGGATCACTGCTGTCTGACTCATCCAGGTAATGAAGTTCCTCTGCCTTGTGCCTGTCGGATACGTAGAACAGATAACCGAGCACTTCGACTCTGTCTCTCTGTTTCCCTTCTCCGAGCAGATCGCACATCCGCATGCCCAATGCCTGACCGACCAGGTCCAGCAGCGCACATTCGATCGCCCACTCGGACTTCACGACATATTTCAGTTTGGAAATATCCAGTGTCTGGATCCCTTCTCCATCATCGTCCGCAGCTCTTTTGGCTGCCTTATGGATCGCGTCCAAAATATTGCGGTACCGCATGACCGGCTGGTTCATAACCAGCGGGATGCAGGCTTCCAGAGATTCCTTTGTATAGTCTCCTCCATGGATCTCGCCGATCCCGGTATGGCCGAAGCTGTCTCTGAGAATGACAAGATTTCTTGTAAATACCGGCGCATGTGCTCCGCTCAGCGTCATCAGCATACTGTCATAGCCGGCAACCGGCATCACCTCCATGGAGGTGATAACCGGCATATTCAGCTTTTCTGTCATAATTCTGTCAGCTTACTGAATGTTCGGAACTGTCCACTTGAAGTCAGGATACTGTTCCGGATACTTTTCCATGACATCTTCAGCACGGTTGACGAGCATGTCGTGCCAACTGTAGTCTGCGATGAACCATCTCCAGTTATTCAGATCTTCCGGCATGTTTTCGTCAACGTTTGTCTGGTTCAGGTGGGAAGACATATTGATGTCGACCGGCCACTGTGCCATTTCGAGGCAGTCTTTGACAAAGCGGAAAGCAATTTCCGGTGTGACTTCTTCACTCTTGCCCATAGCAGAACCGGGATACATGGTGCCTGTTCCCATGCCGCCGTGCATAGCCATCTTCACGGTCTCACCTGTTTCTTCATCTGTGTCTTCAAAGAAGAATGATGTGACGCCGAGTGTATGACCCGGGCAGAGTTTTGTCCGGATCGTGAATCTGCCCATCTTGACCGGCGTATTATCATCGTAGAAATTAGTCACTTCATACGGCAGTACGGAGAAGGGCTTTGTGTTCATCGCTGTCTTCTGATGCATTGCTTCATCTTCACGGGAGAGCCAGATCTCGCATTTTTCCTTGCCTCCGGCAAGCTCCTGCAGGAGTCTGGCACCCTGGGTATGGTCACCGTGCCAATGGCTCAGAAGGATCTTCCGGATGTCCTGCGGCTTGAAACCGATGCTGTAGATGCGGTCAACGACCAGATATACGGACTGTTCATAACCGCTGTCTATCAGCATCAGTCCCTCACCGGTATCCAGCAGGTATACAGCAACGTCATCATTTCCGCCGACATTCCATACGTGCGGGCCGACTCTGTAAGCAGGCTCTGTATGATCCCAGGGATTGCCTGTGAAATAGTCTCTGATGGAATTGCCGTAGCGGTACTTGGGCTTCTTATAGCCGAATCTCTTTGTTTCAGTCATTTTCTTTTTCTCCTCAATTATTTTTGATACTCCGGATATGTCTCCGGCCAGAACTTTTTCACTGCTTCTGCACGGTTGACCAGCATGTCATGCCAGCTGTAGTCAGCGACAAACCAGGTGTAATCATTCAGGTCAGCAGGCAGATTATTGTCAATGTCAGCCTGATTCAGATGGCTTGGCATATTGATGTCGATCGGGCGTTCTGCCAGTTCCAGACAGTCCTTTATGAAACGGTGTGCCGCTTCTTCCGTCTGGTCCTGGTTTGCCAGCATGTCGGGTCTCATATACGCAATGCCGAGTCCCCCATGCACAGCGCACCGATATGTTTTTCCTGTTTCGTCATCGGTGTCTTCGAAGAAGAATGATGTGCATCCCGGGGCATGTCCCGGCGTCAGCTTTGTTTCGATCGTGAATCTTCCGAGTACGATCGGTGTATTGTCATCATAGAAATTTGTGACCCGATACGGCGCAGTATGCATACCGTGCCGGTCAGCCCGGCAGTACAGCTGGTGCATGCGCTCATCTTCTTTGGAAAGCCATACTTCCGCATGTGAAATATGCACCAAGGAAGCGACACCATTGACATGATCTCCATGGTAATGGGTCAGCAGGATCATTTTGATGTTTTCCGGGTTGAATCCCAGCTTCCAGATATTGTGAACGACCATGAATACGGACTCTGTATATCCGGTATCGATCAGGATCAGTCCTTCTCCTGTATCCAGCAGATACACTGCCACATCGTCCTGTCCACCGACATTCCATACATGAGGTCCGCAGCGGTACAGCGGAACACTGTGTTCACTGATCCGGTCAACTGCCTGCCCGAACCGTACGGGTTTCGGATTGACGTATCTGAACTTCTTTTCAGTCATATCATTTTCTCCTGTAATGAAGCCCGGGAAGAAATACCTCCCCGGGCTGATCGAAGCGAATCAATTACCCGTAGATCGGGAAGAACAGATTTGCTGAGAAAGCAATTGTGACGATTGCAATGAGAATGTACGGTACGGTAAACTTCCAGACATCCTTCAGTGAATAGTTGCCTGCAGCGTAGATCAGAGCTGTTTCTGCAGCACCGGAAGGGAATCCCAAAGAGATAACGTTTCCGATTGCGATGATCAGCATGATTCCGCGGGGATCCCAGTTGCCTGCCAGGCAGACTGTAGCAGCGACTGTATAAAGGATGTTGGCTGTAGCGGAGTTGGACATGATCGTTGTCATAACGATGGTAACGATCGTGAACAGGAACATAACGAACAGGGATGACGGATGTCCGCCGAGGATAGACAGGATCGCATTTCCGATCAGGTCACCTGCACCGGACTTGGACATCGCAGCAGCGACGCCGAGAACACCTGCCATCAGGAAGATCATGTCGGCTGTCAGCGCTTTTGTAACTTCCGGAACTGTCAATGCACCGCCATAGATCAGAATGATAATGCCGGCTGCCGGAGCGATGTACATCAGGCTGCCTGTCCATTTATTGAGAACGAGTACTGCCATAACTGCAGCGAATACGATGAATACCAGTTTTTCCTGTGCGGGCGGAAGTACTTTTGTTTCCTTGACTTCCTTCATTCCCTTGGCACTGACATTTCCCTCTTTCGGCAGAAGTCTCCAGGCAAACAGGCACCAGAGTGTCAGAGCGATGACCGGAATTGCAGCAACCTTGAACTTATCCATCATCTTCAGGAGATAATCAGGATTGTTGATGATCGTTTCATAACGGGCGTTGATCGTTGCAAAGGATGTAGCACCCATACCGATGGGGATGTATCCCTTCCATGCGCAGCTGATACCGAGCATCGGCATCAGAAGGCGGCTGGCTGTTACTTCACCGGAGTTGGAAAGTGTTGTCAGGAATACGACCAGGATCGAGAATGTTGCTGTCGCGGGAATGAACTGCACAAACGCGATCGTTACGAGAAAGAAGAAGAATACAAGCGCCATACCGGTCTTGGAACCGAGGTCATCGACCATAGCGCGGATTCTCGGAACGATGCTCGTCTTTGTGATTGCCACAGACAGAGCCATCATCGGCGCAACAAGAATAATACTGTTGTTTGTGAAACCCTGGAATGCTTCAGAAGGTGTCAGAACCTTGAAGATCGCCAGCAGTGTACAGCAAGCCATGGTAGTCAGTCCCATCGGGAATTTCTGCCACAGGAAGTTAATGATCATAAATGCCATGACGGCTAATGTGATGTAAAGCTCCATGCAATTATCCTCCCTTTTTCAATTGCATCATTTCCAGCGTCCCCTATGAGGAAGCGCTTTCATCAACCACACTATAGAAGTTCATAAACAGGCCGGCAATTTCGTCCATTTCAAAAAAAGATATGATTCACAGGCAAAACCGTTATGCTTTCAAAATATGCAAAGTATGATTTCAAAGTGAAATAAAACATCATGACGGATCCCTGAACGGCTGTTAAGATATTCTTAATCAAATATGAGTTATCAATAATATTGCTTAACAGCGAAAAAGCGGTTATGATCGGGGCGGAGAACATCATTATGGATATCAAACATCTGGATTACATCATCACACTCGCGGATGAGCGCAGTCTTTCCATAGCAGCTCAGAAGCTGTCAGTAACACAGTCTGCCATCAGTCAGCATCTGACCAAACTGGAGAAGAGCCTGGGCGTTCCTCTGTTCAACCGTACCAATTCCGAATGGACACTGACAGAAGAAGGCAGACTGTATCTGGATATGGCCAGAGAGATCGTACGTCTGGAAGAGCGGACACTTGCGGCAATATCCGAGCGCACCGGTTCAGGAAGCGGTACAGTCAGGCTTGGCCTGACCATGGGACGCGGACCGGATATGTTCATTCATATCTATCCGGACTTCCACAGGGAATTCCCTCAGGTGCATCTGGAACCGATGGAACTCAGTACAGTCCGGATGCAGGAAGAGATCCGCAAAGGCAATATCGACCTCGGCATCATTACGCTGCCGGAACATCAGAAAAACACGGACACCTATATTGACCTGTCTGAAGAACAGATCTACCTCTGCCTGCCCGATTCATATCCTGTACCTTCTTCAGTCAACACCTCAGAACCATATCCATACTTCCCGATCGAAACACTGAAGTATGAACCGTTCGTACTGATCTACAGGGAATCCACATGGAGATGGGCGATCGACCAGATCCTGAACAAAGCAAAATTCATGCCGGATGTGCTGTTTGAGACCGCATCATGCAGGACGATCCTTGCCATGATCCAGGCAGGGATGTGCATTGGTTTCCTGCCGGAGTATTACGTCAAAAGCAAACCTGAGGGCATCCGGGTATTCCGTCTGCCAGACTCTCCCAGGCTGAAAGTATCCGCATGTCATCGCAGTGATTCTGCCATGACCAGTGCGGAACAGTATCTGATCCGGCTTGCCGGGGAATACTTCAGAGACACGCTGAAATAACAAAAACGCCCTGTATGATGTCACAGGACGTCATGGACACTTCGGTGTCCTTTTTCTGTATCAGACCATATCCAGCCCATACACATGAGCCGGTTTCGGGAATGCTTTGTTCAGGAGTTCCATTTCCTCTTCACTGAGTTCGATCTCTGCAGCCTCCCGGTTTTCCTGTACATGTTTCAGTGTACCTGCCTTGGGTACGGCAAATACGTTATGATCATGGATCGCGAATGCCAGCATGATCTGGAATACAGTCGCATTGTGCGCATGGGCGATCTCATTCAGGACAGGGTCTCTCAGCATTGCCGAGCGCAGTTTCCCTGCCTGTGCCAGCGGGCAGTATGCCATCATGGGCATATCATGTTCTTTCAGCCATGGCAGAAGCTTCACCTCTGCCCCACGGCTTCCGAGATGGTAAAGCACCTGGTCGCACTGGCAGTTCAGGCCGCCCGGAACAGCAGACAGTTCTTTCATATCCGAATCATCCAGGTTGGAAACGCCCCAGCGGAGGATCTTTCCCTGCTTCTGCAGTTCCTCCATGCATTGAACGGTTTCCCGAAGCGGTACATTACCGCGCCAGTGCAGCAGATACAGGTCCAGATAGTCCGTTCCCAGACGTTCCAGCGAAGCCTCACAGCTGTCAAAGATATTCCTTCTGCCGGCATTCCACGGATAGACTTTGGACACAATAAACAGTTTTTCTCTGTCAAACGGAACAATGGCATCTCCGATCAGCTCCTCGGAAGCTCCGTCACCATACATTTCCGCCGTATCGATCAGGTTCATCCCATGTTCGATCCCCCAGCGCAGTGATTCGATCTCACTATCCCGGAGTGAACGCTTTTCACCCATATACCATGTTCCCTGACCAAGCGCGGGAATTGGTGTTCCGTCTTTCAGCAGTACATTTCTCATCAGTCTGTCCTCCGTTTCAATTGAACCATGAACGCTGATCCGGTCAGTATGATAGACCGCAGAAATTCTTTCATTTTTCTGACGGAATGATACAATTCAGAATTTCTGAAAGATATCGTTTCAGCTGTTGATTCCGTATTTCTTCATATATCTCCAGAGCGTAGTCTTGGAAATACCGAGTTCCTGGGCAACCTTTTCTCTGGAGCCCTGATGTTTCTGAAGCAGCTGTGTGATCTCTACTGCCTTCTTTTCACGGAATGTGATGACCTCTCCTTCGGTGTTCCTTGCCAGTACCGGGAATGACTGATCCAGCTGTCTTCTGACAAACAGCTCATCCGCATCACGCTTCTGACAAAGCAGCACGATCTTGTGGCATACACTGCGTACCTGCTGTACATTGCCCGGCCAGTCATAGCCTTTCAGCAGCTCTTCCGCACCTTTGGTCAGATGTACATAGCGGTCATACTCTTTCTGGCATGCATTCATGAATGCATGCACATACATACTGATATCTTCCCGTCTGCTTCTCAGCGGTTCAATGTCCAGTTTGACCGTAGACATCTCATAATACAGGTCGCTGCGGAACAGGCCGTGTTCCACCATTCCCACCAGATCGCGCTCTGTTGAAGCGATCACTCTGACATTGGCAGATGTGTACATGCCTCTTGTACCGATATATCTTCTGCCGCGGATCAGCTGATGGAGATAATACTGGCTTGTTTTGTCCAGCAAGTCGACATCCTTCAGATACAAAGTACCGTCCTGTGCCAGTTCCGCATAGGAAGGTTCCGGATCTCCGGGTTCTCCGAACAGGAGTTTCCGGATCGTTTCAGGATCCGCTGAAGCACATTCCACTTCAATAAAGCTGTTGTCACGGACCATGGAGTCGTTGTGAATGCACTCTGCCAGCATCTTTTTCTCTACACCGCGTTCTCCGGTGATCAGCACAGGTACCTGGAAACCGGCAACCTGTCTGGCAGTATGCCGGATGTCTTTCATCTGGAGGGACATCCATTCTGTTTTCTCGAACGTTCTTGCCGCAACAAATCCCCTTGCCAGCAGTTCCCTTCTCAGTTCCTGGTCCAGCTGACGGATCCTGCGGCCTTCCTGGAATGTCAAGATCGCTGTTTCAATCTCACCATTGACTTCAACAGGTGAAATATTGACCGCATAGCTGACATTGTTCAGCAGGATCATGGATGTGAAGGTTTCACGTCCGTCATAGATCGCATCATTCAGCTGGCGCACGGAGATCTCCGGGATCAGATCCTGGATCCTATGCCCGATGATATCCTGCATATCCAGAGAGAGGATATTCGTCATGATCCTGTTCGCTCTCAGGATCTGATTTGTCTTTCCGACCTGGAGAATACCATTGAAGTTGTTTTCAACCATTGCGGTGATCTCTGCAGTGTCATTGCGTTTGGTATCGGTCAGTTCACAGATCATCTCCGCCATATTCAGTGTCTCGGACAAACCTTCCGTTCCGCCCGAGGCAAAGAACGCCGGAAGCCCGTATGCACCGGCCTTTTCACAGCTGTGCCTGCCGCCGATGATCGCATCCATGCCGTCCGCTACAACATCCTGTAATACCTGGTCGATCTCTTCCATACTGTTGAGCAGATATCTGCGTAAACGGACATGGAACAGTTCTTCAAAATGTTCAACATCACAATACATGTTGGAAAAACCGATCAGGGCTATGGAAGGAGCCGGTTTATCCAGCTGTTCGCATACTTCTTTGATCAGGATACCCAGTTCCTGGGCAGTGATCCTCAGCGGGACGACCGGAATCCTGGTCATTTCCGACAGCATCTGTGCCTGCAGGCCTCTGGCAATAAACAGGTCACAGTTCTCATGGATCAGCTGCTCGGCGACTGCTTTGACATCGCTGTTGGAGATCTGTTCAATGAAGATCGGTTCGATATGGGCATATTTCCGAATCTCGTTCCCGACTGTTTCCTTCGGAATCGATCCGGGCAGAAATACTGCTGTTTTTGCCATACTTTACCTCCCGCTGTTCTGATGATTTCTGACCATCAGAGCTGTTTTGAATGTCATCGCATCGTCGAATTTTCTGAGATCAAGGCCGGTATCCTTCTGGATCTTATTCAGCCGGTAGATCAATGTGTTCCGGTTGATATACAGCTTCTTGGCTGTTTCGGAGATATTCAGATCGTTTTCCAGGAATTTCCTGACCGTAAACAGCATTTCTTCATCCTGTGCGATCAGGTCCGGATCGATCTCCTCCAGGTACTTTCTGCATTCTTCCTGCGACATTCTGCCGATCACACCCGCGTATCCAAGATGTCCGCTCATCATCACTGTTTTTGCCGGATCGCATGCACAGGCTGACCGCATCGCCAGTTCTGCCTGCCGGTACAGTTCCGGCAGATCCAGCAGATCCATGGATACCTGACTGATGCCCGCAGAAGCAGAGATACCGTACTGGCTTTCCAGCTGCTTCAGCTGCTGTAGGAAGACCTTCTCGATATCTTCTTTACTGTCTTCACGAATGAGAATGACGTTTCGTTCTTCATCCAGGAATATATAATCTTTGTCATGTGCTGCCAGGAACGTATCACAGAAATGATAAAATCTCGGCTCATATGCGGAAAGGGAATGCACCACAGCCACATAATGGCCTACTTTGTCATTGATGCTGAGCCGTTTCAGTTTTTCATACAGCAGACCTTCCGGGATCTGTCCGTACAGTACTTTTCTCAGGAACTCGGTCTGTGATTCTGAAGCTTCATCTTCCTTCATCATGATCGTCAGGAATGAGGCGATCAGGGATGCCTGTTCGGGGGCAGATGGTTCTGTGCTCTGCACAAATACCGCGTACCGGTTTGCAGAACTGGCAGGCAGTGTTCTGAATGTCTTTCCGTTCTGTTCAAACAGATCCTGTTCCATCCTGAACCCTTCGATCGTCCTTCCGATCTGTGATTCATCGGAACATGCGATCACGGCACCGTTTCTGTCTATTACGCCGAATACCGGACGTATTGTCATACGCAGCTCTGAAATGATTCTCTGATAAAAACGATTTACCATTTTTCATACCCTCTGTTTCAAATTGAACTGTAATATTGCATCTGTTTCAAAATTAACACATTTTCCGCGATTGAACAATGGAATATGAAATGACATTATTTGTACGTATCCGTCAAAAAAGAACATCCCATGATCCATGGAATGTTCTGTATTGTCTGTTTCCGGGTTTGAATGTTAACGTCTGTTGTTTCTGTTTCCGAGGATCTGAAGGACTCTCAGGAACAGGTTGATGAAGTCCAGGTATAACTGGAAGGCACCGTATACCGCGAGGTTTTCACGCAGTGTGCCGTAGCTGTCTGTGCTGTAGTAGAAGCTCTTGATCTTCTGCATATCATATGCTGTCAGAGCAAGGAACAGTCCGATCGCCAGATAGCTGATCAGCAGGCTGTCTCTCAGTGCCGGAACGAAGATGCTGATGACTGTTGTCAGAAGCAGCGCGATCAGGCCGCCTCTCAGCAGACCGCTGAAGCGTGTCATATCGACATCTGTCGTATGGCCGATCACTGCACAGCTGAAGAACATTACAGCTGTAAACAGGAATGCCTGGAAAATGGTTACGAAGTCAAATGCCAGCGGCAGGACGCTGAATGTGACGCCTGTCAGTGCAGCATATGCGTAGAACAATGCTGTGCACGCTGATGTGCTCAGAGCTGTCAGCCTGATGCTGAAGATCATTGCAACAGCCAGCTGTACGATACAGCAGATCACCATGAGCGGTGAGTACATTGTTGAGAGGATGCTGTAGAAGAAGCCTCCTCTGATCAGACTTGTGTATAGCAGGAATGCAACGCCTCCGGTCAATGCCAGACCGCATCCCATCCTGACCATGACTTTGTTAACATACGCTCTCAGCGTATCCCCGGTGGAAGAATAATAATCAGTGCGCTGAAATTCACTCATTTCTGTCACCAGTCCTTTCTGCCGTTTCCACGGCTTAAGAAATATAATATATATTTTTGAGAAATAGTCAAATTTAATACACTGAGTGTTTTGTCTATAGGAACAGTCCGGTCAGTTCAGTTTTTCACCGCATTCTGCACAATACTGTGCTTCTGCTTCATTGACAGTACCGCACTTCGGACAGATATTCTCTTCCGGGATAATGACGGGATGCAGCCAGTCATTCAGTTCTGCTTCAAGATCTGTTTCGCTGATCCGATAGATCATTGCCATCTTCTTCCCGTCCACATCCGTGATGCGCATCAGTCCCTTTCTGCTGCCATCTGTCCGGCTGCCGACGCGCTCGATCGCGCTGATATGGTCTTTGTACCATGCGTTGGTCCGCATGCGGTCGTGGAATACGAGCCAGTCATCCGAACGGAAGACCGTTCTGCTGTTTCCCGCTTCCCTGACAGGAGATGCGTCAAACGAAACACCGTACTGCTTTTCCTGTCTGATAATATCCTTCATGACCGCACCTTTCTTAATGAAGGAAAGCAGGAAGCCAAGGAATCCGAAACCTGCAGTGATGCCGAGCCCTGCCAGAACATAGGTGACAGCTCCATAGCCCATCGTTCCGGCGATCACAGCCAGGCCGAAAAAGCACATGGAAATGATCAGTCCGGCAAGAATGCCTCTCAGTGTGTATACCAGTGAGATCTTGTGTTTGATGTTCTTCTTGTTCATTGCTTGTTCTCCAATATTGTCCTTACAGCGATGCTCGCCGCAAGCAGTCCTGCTGCTGCAGGAACGAATATCACGCTTGCCGGCGGTATTCTGTCTTTTCTTGTTTCACCATCAGGATCAACGATCCTGTTCTGAATCCTGGGCTGTTCGGAAGAAAACAGCACCGGAACAGGATAGCGGATACCGCGTTTCCTTGCCATCTGCCGCACACTCTTGGCAAGAGGATCCATCTGTGTTTTCCACAGGTCTGTATATGTCACCATGGAAGAATCCAGTCTGTTCCCCATACCGAGTGATGAGACAAACGGTATGCCGTTGTCATGGCATGCCTCGATCAGATCGAGCTTGCTGGTGACTGTATCAATAGCATCCACCACGAAGTCGGCCTTCTTGACCATATCAATATTGTCCGCATTAAGAAATGCCTGCACTTCCGTCACTTCACATTCCGCATTGAAGCTCTTGATGCGCTCATGCATGGCGGTGACTTTCGGTACATCCACCGTGTTATGGTCAGCCATGATCTGTCTGTTGAGGTTGGATAATGCTACGGTGTCCTTGTCTACAAGGATCAGATGTCCGATGCCGGTCCTTGCCAGGGCTTCTGCAGCATATGAACCGACACCCCCGACGCCGGCAACCAGCACTGTACTGTTTTTCAGTTTGACGACAGCTTCTTCTCCAAGCAGCAGCTTTACCCGTTCGAGTTCTTCGCCCATGCAAGAATTTCCTCCTTCATTCTCTGCCTGTCTGCCGGATCCAGTACTTCAAACCATCTGACAGGCATCTGGTGATTCAGCCAGGTATATTGTTTTCTGGCATACTGTCTGGAATGTTTCCGGATATCCTCAAGAACCTCCTCAACAGAAGCGTTCCCTTCAAAATACGGTCTCCATTCCCTGTATCCGATCCCTCTCATGCAGAGATCGTCAAATGTGACGCCTTGTGACAGCAGACCGCGGACCTCTTCCTCCAGTCCTTCATCGATCATCTGCTGTGTTCTGCGTGCGATCCTTTCATGAAGCACAGCCCTGTCCATCGTGCATCCGGCAAACCAGACATCATAGACAGGACGATGTTCCTGTGCTTCTACAATATCACTTTGACGGGTTCCTGTGCGCTTCAGGATCGTTAATGTACGTATGATCCGTCTGCGGTTGTTCGCATGGATCTTTTCCGCCTGTCTGGGATCCTGTTTCAGCAGAAGCTCATACAGCGTTTCTGTATCCATCGCTTCGAATTCCGGATCTGCAGGACTTTCTCCTTCTTCCGTGCTGAACTGATAATCATACAGGCAGGCCTTGAGATAAAGCCCTGTACCGCCCGCAATGATCGGAAATGACGTGCAGCTGTCGATCTCTCTCCTGGCATCCTGCTGGAACTGCGCCACGCTGTAATGATCCTTCGGATCCAGTGTATCGATCAGATGATGCGGGATCCCTCTCATCTCTTCCGGTCTGATCTTTCCGGAGCCGATATCCAGTCCCCGGAACATCTGTATGGAATCCCCGGAAATGATCTCGCCATGCAGGGCTTCAGCCATTTCCAGGGAAAAGTCTGTTTTTCCTGATGCTGTAGGGCCGACGATGACCAGTACCTTTTTCATCGCAGGAACTCCTTGGTCAGTTCTTTCTCACTCAGTATGACAAATGTCGGTCTGCCGTGCGGACAATGGTACGGATTCTCGCATGTGCCAAGCTGCCTGATCACTTCTCTCATCTCGTCCATCGTCAGATTGCGGTTGAAGCGGATCGATCTGTGACATGCCATGGTAGCGATCTTTTTCTTTTCCATGCGGGCATATCTGATCTCACGTTCCTCTCGGAAGGAATCCATGACATCCTGCAGGAATGATTCCGCATCGATCTCTTTCATCCAGAGAGGGATCCTTCTGACGATCAGCAGGTCTCTGCCGAACGGTTCAAATGATATATGCAGATCGGCTGCAGCTTCGTTGATCTCATCCACTCTCTGTACCAGATCTGCAGATGCCTTGACCTGCAGCGGTATAAGACAGTCAGTCATAACAGGTTCCTTATTGAGCTTTGCCCTGATCTCTTCATAATGAACACGTTCCTGGCAGGCATGCTGGTCGAGTATCGCCAGGCCGTTTTCTACCGCGCACAGGATGAACTTCCCGTGCAGCTGGCCGATGACCTGCATATCGGGAAGTTTCTCCCGGGCAACCGGTTTTTCCGGTTCTGCAGGCGGAATATATTCCGGTTCCGGTTCACGGATCACTTCAGCAGGTTCCATGATGGGTTTTTGCACAGGCTGAACCTGTACAGGCTCCTGCTGTACAGGGCGCTGCTGAATTTCTTTCTGAACAGGCATATCTGTATCCAGTGTGTCCAGACTGATCGGTTCATAATATGTCTGACGTGCTGCACTGACTTCAACCTTCGGTGCCAGCACTGTGTTCTTCAATATTTCATGGATCTCTGTGCGGATCAGCTGTTCAAGCTGGTTTTCCTTGGATAAACGGACTTCCCATTTGCTCGGATGCACATTGACATCCAGCAGCTGGGAATCCATCCGGATCTGCAGTACAGCCAGAGGATGTCTTCCTTTGACGATAAAGTCCTCATATCCGTCTTCGATCGCTTTATATAACCGGAATGTCCTGACCATGCGTCCGTTCAGGAACACATGCATTGAATTCCTGGTAGAACGGGTGATCTGCGGCTTGATGATATATCCGGTGATCGTATAATCAAAGTC
>DMBB01000183.1 GCA_003446295.1 Erysipelotrichaceae bacterium | reverse complement strand
ACAGTCTATCTTGATGACAACAGATCAAGTCATTTCGATACCGTTTCTGACAGTATCAGGATCTACAGGCAGATCCTGAAATACAGCAGTGCGTCATTGCTGAGTTTCCTGACGGATTATTCATTGTTCTGCATGTTTCACATGATGACTTTGTCAGCCGGCATCAGGAACGGGCTGCTGTTATCCAATGCGGCAGCCAGGTTCATCAGCGCAGCACTGAATTATTATCTGAACAGGAAACTGGTATTCCGCAGCAGCGAACCGGTCAGCCGGTCGATCTTGAAATACGGAGCGCTGGTGCTGTGCAATCTGGCGGTCAATTCAATGATCCTGAAAGCCTTTGTGGCATGCGGATTGCCGTCTGCGGCAGCAAAGATCATAACGGAAGTGATCCTGTTTATTGTAAATTACCGCGTGCAGCAGAAGCTGATCTTCAAACCCGGTTACAGAAAGGAGCTGAGCAGTCAATGATCAGAAAATATATGACAGGCATGATATGCGGTGCATTGCTGACTGCATATATAGGATATGTCCTGATGGACACATTTGTCCTGAAGGATATTTATACTTCAGAGATCACGGATGCGGGCATCACGGATGTGTTTGCTTCTCTTGAGGACAGTATGGAAGCAGACACAGATGATGCTGCTGAACAGGAAGGATCATCCGGATCAGCACAGACAGAAACCTCTTCCCATAAACACCGCAGAAGCACACAGAAGGATTCTTCTGCATCCGTACAGGAAGAGGACACATCATCATCGGCGTCTGTTGAAAGCCAGGAAACATCTTACAGTGATGAAAACATCAATATCACTCTGACAGAATATTCAGCGTATGATACAGCGATCTATGCGGCAGATGTAACAGTCAGTTCAGCAGTATATCTGAAGACAGCATTTGCGGATGATGCATACGGAAAGAATATCACCGCGGCGACATCTGCGATCGCCGGAGCGCATGATGCGATCCTGGCAGTCAATGGCGATTATTATGGCGCGAGGGAGACCGGGTATGTGATCCGCAACGGTGTAGTTTACCGTTCTGATGCAGAACCGGGAACAGAAGTATTGTGCATATATGCAGACGGTACCATGCAGATCATTGATCCATCGGAAGTATCTGCTGAAGAACTGGTTGAAAGAGGTGTCTGGCAGGCATTTTCATTCGGACCGGCATTGATCGAAAACGGTGAGACGGCCGTGTCTGTGAGTGAAGAAGTCAGCAAGGCGAAAACTTCCAATCCCCGTACAGCGATCGGGATCATTGATGCGAATCATTATGTGTTTGTGGTGTCGGACGGCAGAACGGATGAGAGTGAAGGACTGTCATTGTATCAGCTGGCTGAATTCATGAAGTCACTGGGCGTGAAATGTGCGTATAACCTGGACGGCGGAGGATCATCTACCATGTATTTCATGGGACAGGTCATTAATCAGCCTACAACAACAGGCAGTTCGATCAAAGAAAGGAGCGTGAGCGACATTGTTTACATCGGATAAAGAGAAGGCACTGAAAGGTTGCCTGCTGTATGGATGTGCAGCACTGTTCTTTGCAGTCCTGGGATTTGTTTATGAACTGTTCAGTCATGAAGTTTATTCGTATTATATGATCTATGCGTTTATGATTCCGGTATGTCTGGGAATCATACCTTATCTAGGTATATATCACTTCGGATACAGGCTGCCATCAGCAGTATTCACTCAGATGTATGCTTCGGGAGTCATGACACTGACTGCGGGCAGTGCCGTGCGCGGGGTGCTGGATATTTACGGGACCACCAGCAGCCTCCTGATGTTGTATCTGTATACCGGCCTGCTGCTCTGCGGGGCAGGAGCTGCCGGGGTTGCATACTGCAGCAGGTCCCAGACAGAAAAAAACCGGATCACAGAACAGCAGGATCCGGCCTGATCTCAAACATGATACGGATCAGTCAGTCACTGACTGATCATGCATGACATGTGTGAAATAACCGTACTGCAGTACATCGCTGCAGTACTTTATTTTGTTGCGGACGATCGCTATGACAGTATCGGCATAGCCCTCGGGAATATCTTCTGATAACGGATAGAATGTATCGTTGACATACATTCCGAGATCTGTTTTCCACTCATAGTTGACCGTAAAGACAAGCGGGTCTTTGTGAGAAAATACATCTCTTCCTGGAAGCAGACGTGAGTCCCAGCGTACATCAAACAGATTGCACAGGGTCGGCAGAATATCCAGACTGCTGACAGGATCTGTCACCTCAATATGTTCCATTTGTTCAAGACAGCCGCTCCAGATCAGAAGCGCGTTATGATCGCGCTCCAGATAACTTGCAGGCTGATAGCCGTAAAGATCCGCAAGGTTGACTGTCTGATCGAATGCTGCATTGTAATCAAGACCATAGGGGAAATGATCCGCAGTCAGGACGATCACTGTCCTGTCGGCGATTCCTGCCTCTTCCAGTTTTCTGATCAGGTATGCCATTGCGTCTTCCAGTTCCATGTTGGCCGCCAGATAATTCCGGACTTCTTTTGTGTGACCTGTTTCCTGGATCCTGCTGATATGTTTTTCTGAAAGCCAGTTGCTGTAGGGGTTATGCCCGCTGACTGTCATGTAATATACATCAAATGGTTCATGTTCGAGATAAAGGTCCAGTGTTCCTTCGATCATTTCAAGATCGGATTCAGGCCATTTGCGCTGAACATATTCTTCCATGCTGTTTCCATAACCCATAAAACCGTTGGAAAAGCCCAGGTTGTTGTGT
>DMBB01000068.1:3737-5040 GCA_003446295.1 Erysipelotrichaceae bacterium | reverse complement strand
CACGCTGTATCCTGCAGTCCGGATTTCCCACCGTTCTGAGATATTCCATCTCAAACTTCTTTTTCAGCCATAAAGAGAATTCCTTCAGTGTTGTTTCAGGAATCTCATAGACCCAGGGCTGCTGTTCATCATCACGCAGATATGCGCGCCATCCGAGTTCCTGAATGATGCCGCTGTAAATATAATCGACTGCAGTTCCTGAATGCATATGGTCATGAAAGCGCCATACCGCGATATGGTTTTCTTCCAGCATATTTCTTTTTGCAAGATAGACACTGTCATTCTGACACCAGTCGGTATGGTCATCCCCGTTAAACCATGTCGGCTCATGGGTGATGATCAGATTGGCTCCGCAGGCAATGGTCTTATGAATGACTTCCACTGTGACCATAAAGGTTGTGACAATTCCTGTGACTTCCATTTCCGGATCCCCGCAGGCAAGGTTGTCACAGGTCGGAAAGATGTGCCTTCCGCCGCCGAGTTTATTCAGAATCAGATCAATGGTTTCCAGTACTTTCATATTTGGTTCCTCACAATCCAATCTTGAATCATTCTGTTCTATTTCTCAACATCATGTATGATCTGTATCTCATTTTCCTGCCCGGAAAGCAGAATCATGCGCTTTTTCTGTGACATTTCACGTCTCAAAGTCCGAAAACAGCAGAATGCATCATCATGTGTCCTGTTTTTCTTCATTGATTCCGCCTATTCTGAAAGCGCAGGGAAGAACTCCCTGAAGAAAAGAGGAATGACATGAAAATGAATAAACTTATCATTGCCGGACTGTTCATGATGCCGCTGGTAATTCTTCTCGACCGTTTTGTCATCACCATCCCGGATCACCTTGCAATCATACTGTATGCGATCTCATTGGTACTGCTGCTGGCAGGAATGCTGAAGGCAAGAAAAGAGAAAGAAAATCATATGCAGAAGTAAACGTACCGGCAGCAGAAAACTTCAGATTATCCGCACAGGGGGAAATCGCATGGTCCGATTTCCTTCCCATAGCTCATGACAGAGATTTCAGGAAAGAAGGGCCTGCGGATGACTGTGATTCTGCATTTGTGCTTCATCTTTCATTCACTCTTTTTCCGCACATGTTTTCAATCGTCAAAGCATACATGAGGGTTCTTGGACCGGAGTGTTCCAGTTCATATTCGATATACTCCTCATCCTTTGTGAATTTATAGCTGAGCTTTCTTGAAAGATCGCGGATGATTTCGGGATCTTCAATCAGTTCCATTTTCCCGAAGACAATGACACTCCGGAATGTCAGAAACCACTGTCCGTCAATATGTGTTCC
>DMBB01000068.1:0-3607 GCA_003446295.1 Erysipelotrichaceae bacterium | reverse complement strand
TTCCGCCATGGAAATAAATCTTTCCATCTTCCTCATTGTAAAAATGATTGATCGGTGTTCCGTAGGGATAGCCGTCATCGCCGATTACCGAAAGAACGCCGCGCTTTGTTTCCTTCAGCAGTTTGATACATGTATTCTCATCCAGCTGCTGTCCTTTTCTGACAAGTTCTCTGAACATAATGATTACTCCTTTGCCAGTCACATTATAAATGAAAAGAAAGTCCTCTTGAAAACGGAAAATACGGCAGGATGATTCCCGCCGTATTCCTTTATGCTTTGATGTTTTTAATCTGTATGAATTACAGAGCCAGCGCTGCCGCAAGACTTGCTTCGGTTGCCTTGTTTGCAGGACCCGGCTCATTTGCGTCAACGATCACACAGAGGGTATCGCAGACTGCTTTTGCGGCTTCCTCAAGAGGATTGTAAGGCCTGACACCCATTGCCAGAACGATTGTGTCAAAGCCGCCGATTGTGACGTCTGTACCGTACTGTTCGTACACAACACCGTCCTCATTGAACTTCTTTACTTTCGCGTTGACGATCTTCTGTACGCCATGTTCAAGCAGCCGCGCCGAGAATCAGACCGGTGATGACCGGAATTGAACCGGTACCGCCTTTGGATGTCAGAAAGCCGAGGATAACAAAACAGAGAGATGCGAGACCTTTGAGTATGACGGCATTGACATAGTTTTCCTTATGTTCCTGGAAAATGAACAATGCCGCAATGAGCAGACATGCAGGAATCAGTATATACATGATCATTTCCTCCGTGATTCTTCTGATTCCATTGTATCCCATGCATGTACATGCGCGTAAAGATGACGGCAACTGCACAGTTCACAGGACTTGCGTTTCCTGTCCCTTCCGCTATCCTTAAATCAGACACAGTAAAAGAGGATAAAACAATGTACAGAAGAGAAATTGATCCCGCTGAATATGCGGACGCGATCCATGAAATGCTGAGAAGAGGAATCTTTCTTACATCGAAAGCAGGTGACAAAGTCAATACGATGGTCATCGGCTGGGGACATATCGGAAGAATCTGGGAAAAGGATGTCTTTGTGGCATATGTGCGCAGAAACCGCTATACCCATGAACTGCTTGATGCCAATCCCGAATTCACCGTCAATGTACCCGTCCATGGCTTTGATACAAAAGCATTTGCCATCTGCGGCACAAAGAGCGGCAGAGATATGGACAAAATCAAAGAAGCAGGTCTGACCCTGGCGAAACCGCAGGCTGTTTCCGTTCCGGCGATCAAAGAATATCCGCTGACGCTGGAATGCAGAGTCATCTACAGGGAAGAACAGGATGCTTCAAAGCTGCCGGAAGAAATCATCCGCAAATTCTATTCGGTTGAAAAGGAAGATCATATTTCCTATTACGGTGAAATCAAAGCAGCCTATATTCTGGAAGAAGAAAAAGCAGAAATCCTGCAGGTATAAAAGAAGGGGAACATTCAGATGAAAAAAATACTTGTGATCGGTGGCACCGGAACCATCTCCTCACCGGTTACCATGTCTCTCGCCAACAATCCGGATATCGATCTTTATGTTCTCAACAGAGGAAAGAAGAAGGACTCTCTTCCCGAACATGTCCACCGCATCATCGGCGATATCAATGCGGATTACGAAGGCGTTAAAGAATCAATCAAAGATCTTGAATTTGATTCGGTCATCAACTTCATCATCTTCATGCCTGAGCAGGCACAGAAGGAAATTGATCTGTTTGCCGGAAAGACAAAACAGTATATCTTTATTTCCACCGTCTGCGTTCTCGATCATTCCACATCATGCAATGTGGATGAAACAATGGCATACGGCAATCCGTATTCCGCCTATGGACAGAATAAGGAAGCCTGCGAAAAGCTCTTCCTGAAAGCCAGAGAAGAAAAAGGTTTCCCTGTGACCATTGTAAGACCCACCCAGACCTATTCCGATTCCAGATATCCGCTTTCCATCAAAGGAAAGACATACTGGTCGGTTGCCTCAAGAATGTTAAGAGGAAAAGAAGTCATCATTCATGGCGATGGACAGAATACTGTTATAGCTCAAACATTATGTCCAGGAGCAGCTCGGATTGATTGTCCCTGAGCTGCTCTTTATAATGTCTCTGCGGATAGAAAGGAAAAGCTCTAAGTCACAAGATTTGGCCGTCTTCACTTAGAGCTATGGTTTAACACCATGCCCATCATAACAGATAAATATCATATCGAAAACAGCGAATCGCATTCTTAGTCATCATCGATGAATATCCAGCCTGTCCAAGGTGCAGAGAAGAACTGGTCTATAAGTTCCATACAGACAGGAATGTGAAGTATGTCCGGGGTGAAACAAAATGCTGGAGTATACCGGTCTGCAGGTGCGAAAACAAAGGATGTACCTTTAGCTATACACGCGTACTGCCTGAAGAAATAACACCGCACAAGCATTACTGTACTGACGTGATCCAGAAAGTTGTGGATGGTGAACTCACACCTGAATGTCTGGAAACGGAAGACTATCCATGTGAGAAAACCATGGAACGCTGGAAAGACTGGATTGCCGGCAATGTGAATCATGTCAATGGTGTGCTTAAATCCATTGGCAGCGGGCTCTCTGAATTCGGCATGGAGCTGCTGAATTCAGAGGTTTCATTGATGGATAAGCTCCGTGAAGACGGCGAAGAATGGCTCAGTATTCTGAATCGCATCACATGGAACTTTGGGATGCCGTTTTTAAATGCGCGTCAGCTGATGGCGGTCTCAACGGATTTGGGTTTTGTCCCGCCGTCGGATGCCGTATCCTTCTCTCGCAAGGAGGAAAACAGCAGTTATGGAAAAGAAAACACTCATAGACTGGCGGGAAACCGAAGCACTCAGGCGTTTTCAGATCATTCAGAAGCTGACCGATCAGACGATGGATCACTCCAAAAGAGTCGCGCTCCGTAGGAAGATAGCTGAAGATAATGACATATCCGAAAAAACAGTGCAGCGCTGGGAGGAAGCGTTCTTTAAGCATGGCTTTGCCGGCCTTAAACCAAAGCCGAAAGACGGTTACCAGTCGAAAAGACTGCCGGAAAACTTCTCTGAACTTCTTCAGGAAGCGATACAGCTGAAGCGTGAAGTGGTCACAAGATCGGTAGAGCAGATCATTCTCATTCTCGAGCTTGAAGGCAGAGTCAGTCCCGGTGTACTGAAGCGTTCAACCCTGCAGAGATACCTGCACGATGCCGGGTTCAGCACAAAGCAGCTGCAGGTATACAGGGAAGATGAACCGAAACGTGCTTCAAAAAGGTTCTGTAAGCCTCATCGTCTGATGCTTGTACAGGCTGACATCAAATACGGTACAGGAATTCTTCTCACAGTCGGCGGAAAGAAGAAAACAGCCTATCTGTCATCCATCATTGACGACCATTCCAGATATATTCTCTGGTCCGAATGGTATGAATCACAGGATGAATACGCTGTTCAGGATGTCTTCCGCAAGGCCATCCTCAAGCGCGGAAAGTTCGATAAAGCCTATTGTGACAATGGCAGTCAGTATATATCGAGTCAGCTGAAACTCAGTCTGGCAATGCTTGGGATCGGCGTGAAACATGCGCCCAAGAAGTCGGGTAAGAGTAAAGG
>DMBB01000241.1:16096-20031 GCA_003446295.1 Erysipelotrichaceae bacterium | reverse complement strand
TTCCGAATCTGATCGTAAATGGTTCTAACGGTATTGCTGTAGGTATGGCAACGAACGTTGCACCGCACAATCTCGGGGAAACAATTGACGGTGTTATCGCCGTTATGGAAAATCCGGATATGACAAGTACGGATCTGATGGAATACATCAAAGGTCCTGACTTCCCGACTGGTGCATTCATTATTGGAAGATCAGGTATCCGTCAGGCATTTGAGACCGGACGCGGAACCATTATCATGCGCGGCAAAACAAAGATCGAAGATATGCCGAACGGCAAATCACGTATTGTGATCTATGAGATCCCGTACATGGTCAATAAAGCGTCCATGTTCGAAAGAATTGCAAGCCTGGCACGTGATAAGGTGATCGAAGGCATTACGGATATGCGTGATGAGTCCAATATGAACGGTATCCGCATCGTTATGGAACTCCGCAAAGATGTGCAGCCTGAAGTACTGCTGAACCAGCTTTACAGACTGACTCCTCTGCAGTCCAATTTCAACGTCAACAACGTCATTCTTGTCAATAATGTACCCAGACTGCTTGGCATGAAAGACATGATCCTGGAATACGTCAAATATCAGGAAGATGTAATTGCCAGAAGAACCAGGTTTGATCTTGAAAAAGCACAGGCGAGAGCTCATATCCTTGAAGGTTTAAGGATCGCTGTTGATAATCTGGATGAAATCATTCATACGATCAGAGCATCAAGAGATGCAAATGAAGCAATGCCCAGATTGATGGAAGGATTCGGACTTGATGAGATCCAGGCAAAAGCTATTCTTGATATGCAGTTCAGAAGACTGACAGGTCTGGAACGTGAAAAGATCGAAAATGAATATCAGGAACTTCTGATCAAGATCGCCGATCTGCAGGATATCCTTGCTCATAAGGAAAGAATCGAACAGATCATCAAAGATGAACTGCTTGAAATCAAAGCTAAATTTGCGGATCCCAGACGCAGTGAGATCATTGATGCAACTGCTGATATGGAGGATGAAGATCTGATTCCTGTCGAAAATATCATCATCACGCTTTCCAGCAACGGTTATATCAAGAGAATTGCTGCAGATACATACAGAGTTCAGAACCGCGGCGGCAAAGGCATCAAGGGAATGGAACTGAATAAAGATGATGTGATCGACCAGTTCATCAATATGTCTACTCATGATCATCTGCTTGTATTCTCCAGTCTCGGACGTGTATACAGGATCAAGGGATACAATATTCCTGCTTACAGCCGTACATCAAAGGGCATTCCGGTCATCAACCTGCTGAAATTTGATAAGAATGAAAGCGTAAAGGCCCTGGTTCCTTATGGAGCTGAGGACAGCGCAAAATTCCTCTTCTTTGCCACAAAGAATGGTCTGATCAAACGTACAACGATTGATGAATTTGAAAATATCAACCGGAACGGCAAGATCGCGATCGGTCTGAATGACGATGATGAACTTGCATTTGTCAAAGGAACAAGCGGTGATGATGAAATCATTCTTGCATGTGCAAACGGCAAAGCAATCAGATTCAATGAAAAAGATGTTCGTCCTCTTGGCAGAACTGCCCGCGGCGTCAGAGGTGTTAATACAGATGGCAGCAGCGTCATCGGTATGGCAACAAACAAAGAGGGTGAATATATCCTTACAGTTACGGAAAAAGGATTCGGCAAGAAATCTCTTCTGGATGACTTCAGAATCACAAACCGCGGTGCTAAGGGTGTTAAAGCATTGAATATTACTGAAAAGACCGGAAATATCGTCTGCATGAAAGCAGTGCGCGGTGATGAGGACTGCATGATCATGACAGATGATGGTATTGTCATCAGAATCTCTCTGAATACAGTTTCTGTATATGGAAGGGGGGCACAGGGTGTTAAACTGATCCGAGTTGATGATTCAAAGAAAGTATCCAATGTAGAGGTACTTGATGCAGCTGTTTCAGAAGAAACAGCCGCTGAAACTGAATCAGCAGAAGTGCCTGCAGATGATGACAGTCAGAAAGAAACAGAATAACCTTATATAATTAAGGAAAGAGCATAAAAAGAAGCAGTTTATCCTTCAGCAAACCTGCAGAATAAACTGCTTTTTGACTGCAATAAAAAACCGGGAGAACAAGATCCCGGCAGCAATATCATTTTGACTTTTTCTTTTTCTTTTTATCTTTCTTTTCTTCTTTTTTCTTTGTAAGTTTTTCTTCCTTGTTTTTCTTCATATCTGAAATGATCAGATCTGTCAGATAATGCTTGATACCAGGCTGATTTTCCAACCATTTAATGATTTCATCTTCATTCTGGATATTGAATCGAATGGAAAAAGAACGATATTTTTCACGATTATAGGCATTATTATATTCTAGTTTTTTTTCGTAAGATGATTTCTTTTCAGACATTTTTACAATCTCCAAAGATATTTTTTTATAAAACAATAACTATTTACTGCTAAGCAATATTATAACAAATATAATCACGATACTATCAATAAAATAAAGTTAAAAAAGTATTTATCAGACTTCATCTGATAATCGATAACCATCAGCTGTTCTGATCAGACTTAATTCATATATCTTCGGCTGAACAGTGTCTTCAATGGAAGAAAGAATATTTATTTTCACAATATTGTCTTCCTCTTCTGCAGCGATGATATATTCTGTTTCATATTCTATATAAGGAAGGGTATACAACTCTGTCAGAACACAGCATAGTTTATCGTCGATCATTTTATAAACAGAATTGAATGATTTGAATACTGTCGGGTAATAGTTTGTCTCCAGGAAGTCTTTGGTAAATACCTGCTCCGCCAGAGCTTTGATATCATCTATATTCTCTGGATGATTTGAGCCCATAGAAAGAACTTCATAATAACCGGGAGAAACCTCATCACCGAGTTCTACATTGATTCCATAAAGCCAGTTCAATACATCAGTTTTTTGTGCAAGGAGTGAATCCAGTGCATTTTTATATTCTGCAAATGCAGGATTGTTTGTTTCAACATCTGAAGGATCAATACAGAAGTCTATTTTTCCGTTCATCCAGAAACTTGCTTTTTTCGGATGGTAGATCGTAAACATAGCCTGATAGGGTTCTTTCAGATCATAAATACCTACATATGCAGTATTTGTTACATCTGAGTCATCCTTGATTTCTTTCAGATCAGATAATGAATCGATCTCCGGCAAAGATGTGATGCCGATTGGAAAGGGAGGTATCTTTATTTGAAAGTATTCCTCACGCTCAGCAATTTTGTCCTCATTATAGTCAGAAATGCATGACTGGATCATGTACAGTTCTTTTTCTTCATCTGTCATTTCTTCTTCCTGAACCAGCGGTCCGGAATAGGTTTCTTCAGGCTTTTCTTCTTCTTTTGAAGCGCAGCCTGACAATAACAATATAGCTAAACATACATTGAATATTTTTTTTGTCATAATTAACCTTCTTCAATTATTAGTATAATGGTATGAATCTTGACAAACAACTTTCTCAATGCCAAAATGGTTCAGTAAAACGTTGAAGAGAACAAGTAAACCTGCTGTCTGATGCAGAAAACCGGTGGTTGATGCGAACCGGTCTGATTCAGGTTGAAATCCATCTCAGAGTGGGAGTAATGATCCCCGGATACGTCCGTTATACGTACAATGAAGTGGTAATTGTTTCACGTGAAACAATTGCAAATAGGGTGGCACCGCGATCAACATCGTCCCTAATCAGGATGATGTTTTTTTGTTAATAGGGAGGCAAAAATGATCGACATTAAACTGATTCGCGAAAATCCTGAACTTGTAAAAGAGAATATCAGAAAGAAGTTCCAGGATGAAAAGCTTGTTCTTGTTGATGAAGTAGCAGAACTTGATAAAAAGTTCCGTGAATCCAAAACAAGAGCAGATGCATTAAGAGGAGAGAGAAACAAAATATCCAAATCTATCGGCATGCTGATGCGTGAGGG
>DMBB01000241.1:0-15986 GCA_003446295.1 Erysipelotrichaceae bacterium | reverse complement strand
CTTCTGAATCTTGAAAAGAAAGAGGAAGAGTTCTCAGCAGTGATCAAAGAAAAGATGATGGTTATTCCGAACATCATCGATCCGTCAGTTCCGATCGGTAAGGATGACTCTGAAAATGTTGAAATCGAAAAATTCGGTGAACCCGTTGTACCGGACTATGAGATTCCTTATCACACAGATATTCTGACAGCACTTGACGGTATTGATCTGGACAGTGCAAGAAACACTTCAGGAAACGGCTTCTATTACCTGTTAGGTGATGTTGCAAGACTGCATTCTTCCATTCTGTCATATGCACGTGACTTTATGATCAACAGAGGCTTCACATATGTAATTCCTCCGTTCATGATCCATGGTGATGTTGTCAACGGTGTTATGAGCTTTGCTGAAATGCAGAACATGATGTATAAGATTGAAGGTGAAGATCTTTATCTGATCGGCACATCCGAACATTCTATGATCGGACGTTTCATGGGCAGAACACTCCAGAAGGCAAATCTTCCTTATACATTGACAAGCTACAGCCCTTGCTTCAGAAAAGAAGTAGGTGCTCATGGTATTGAAGAACGTGGTCTGTATCGTGTTCATCAGTTTGAAAAACAGGAAATGATCGTAGTATGTGAACCGGAAGATTCTCCTTACTGGTATGATCAGCTTTGGAAGAACAGCGTTGATTTCTTCCGCAGCCTGGATATTCCTGTACGTACTCTGGAATGCTGCTCAGGCGATCTTGCAGATCTGAAGGTCAAGAGCTGTGATGTCGAAGCATGGTCTCCTCGTCAGAAGAAATACTTCGAAGTAGGCAGCTGCTCCAATCTGGGTGATGCACAGGCAAGAAGACTTGGTATCCGTATTAAAGGAGAAAAGGGCAATTACTTTGCGCATACACTGAATAATACGGTTGTCGCACCTCCGAGAATGCTGATTGCTTTCTTTGAAAACAACCTGCAGGCAGATGGAAGCGTCAGAATTCCTGAACCTCTTCGTCCTTATATGGGCGGTCAGGAAGTAATTCTGCCGAAAGAAGAAAAGAAAAATACACTGTAATGATCAAGAGAGCTGTAAAAGGCTCTCTTGATTGTTTCACGTGAAACAATACAGGGAAAACTTTATTGTTGATGAAACAATAAAATGCACATATAATATCCGTGGTACAGCAAGCATGTATAGAACCTGGTCAGGTCCGGAAGGAAGCAGCCATAAAAACCTCTACTTGCGTGTACCATTTTATATATATGAAAGAAAAGATCGTTAAAAATCATGAATACTATATGCGTCTGGCATTAAAGGAAGCGGAAAAAGCTCGTATGATCGACGAGGTTCCGGTAGGGGCAGTGATCGTGCAGGATGGAAAAGTGATTGCACGGGCACATAACCTGAAGGAGAAAAACAAACAGGCATATGCGCACGCAGAATTTCTTGCAATCCAGAAAGCAAGCAAAAAACTAGGCACATGGTGTCTGGATGACTGTGACCTGTATGTAACACTGGAGCCATGTATGATGTGTACGGGTGCGATCATTCTTTCAAGAGTCAGAAATCTGTATTATGGAACAAAGGATCCGAAAGGCGGTGCAGTGGACAGCCTTATCCAGATTAAACAGATCTCGCATCTGAACCATCATCCTGCGGTAGTATCGGAAATACTTCAGCCGGAATGCAGCAGGATCCTGACAGATTTTTTCCGGGAAAAAAGGAAACGGCCGAAGCGTGATCCGGCCTCATTCCGCAAATCTGCAATGCTGAAAGAAACAGCAGACACAGAAAACAAAAATGATCAAAACACATGATAAATAAGCACTATTTCCAAATGGCAGGTATAGTGCTTTTTGCTATAATAATATAGTGCTGAAGGAGCATTCATATGAGCAGAGTTGCGTTGTATCAAAAATATCGTTCGTCGGATTTTGATGAAGTGATCGGCCAGGAATATGTCGTCCGATCTATTCGTAATGCGATCCGAGAAGGTAAAGTTGGTCATGCATATCTGTTCTGCGGTCCCAGAGGAACAGGAAAGACTACAATGGCAAGATTGCTTGCTAAATCAGTCAACTGTGAAAACCCGGCAGAAGCACCATGCGGACACTGCGTGAACTGCATTGCAGCTGCTGAAGGAACACATCCTGATATCATTGAGATCAATGCGGCTAACGAAACACATGTTGAAGATATCCGTGATCTGATCGACCGTGCAAGACTGGCTCCTATGGTAGGCCATCATAAGATATATATTGTGGATGAAGTTCATCAGCTTTCTTCTTCAGCAGCTAGCGCGCTGCTGAAAACGCTGGAAGAACCACCTTCACATGTTATTTTTATCCTCGCTACAACAGACCCGCAGAAACTTCTGCCAACGATCGTTTCAAGATGTCAAAGATTTGATTTTTCCAAGGTCGACCGTGAAAAGATCAAAAATCATCTGCTGAACATATCTGACAAAGAAGGATTCCGTCTGGAACCGGCAGCAGCGGAAAAAATCGCTGAACTGGCTGATGGTGGTATGCGTGATGCGCTCAGTATACTTGAACAGACAGTATCTTATGCTCAGGGCAGCATCACAGAAGAAGACATTAATCAGATCTATGGTCTGTCTTCCACAACACAGAAGATCGATCTGCTGAAAAAAATACAGAGCGGTGATCTGGCATCCGTTATAGAAATGATACGCTCCTGCGAACAGAGAGGCATCAATCTTGAGAGGATGAATTCTGAGCTGATCGAAATATTAAGAGATACAGTTCTGTATAAAACAACTGGGAAAGCATCTCTGCTGAGAGTGCTGACAGAAGATCAGGCAGCCGCAGCAGGGGAAGGATCGACAATAAAAAGTCTGATGAAGATGATCGATGCTTTGATGAAAGCATTGGATACGTATAAGATCTCACAGTCACAAGCATCCTGCTTTGAAATCGCATGTATGAATATGATGACACTGCAGGAAACAGAGACAGAATATACAGCGCCTGTCAGAACTGTTCAGCCCGTGAAAAAACAGGAACCGGTCAAAATTGTTCCTGAAATCAAAATAGAAGAACCAAAACAGGAATTGGCAGAGGAAAGCTCATATTCCGGTGCCGAGGATGATACAGCTGTTCCGGCAGCAGAATCTCCCGCTCCTGTATCTGCTCCTGCCGAAGCAAATGATCAGGAACTGAGTGTTGAAGAAGTTCTGAATCTGCTGCTGCAGAGTGATAAGCAGTCTAAAACCGAAGATCAGGCAAAACTGGCTCCGCTGATCAACAGTATGCAGATGAACAGATACCTGAATAACCTCAGGAGCTGTACAGTCGCAGCCAGCGGCAAAAATACGATCCTGTTTACAAGCAGTATGTCTGCGATCGTAAATCGTATCAATGATGCCGTGTATAACAGAGAACTGTACGAATATCTGAAAAACTCTGCTCAGATTGACAAGATGCCTTTTGCGGCAGAAGAGAAACTGTATTCAGAAGCAGTAAAGGAATTCATTGCTCGCAGAAAATCAGGAACGCTGCCGGAAATCAGGCAGATCACCAGATATTCCGAAGAAACAGAACAAGAAGAAGATGAAAAACCGGATCCGGAACAGCAGCTGATCCAGCTGTTTGGATCAGATCTGGTACAGATTATTGAAGAAGGAGGAAAATAGTATGGATTTTTCCAAGTTAATGGAACAGGCCCAGATGATGCAGAACCAGATGGGCAAGCTTGAGGAACAGCTCAACAACACGATCTATGAAGGAAACAACGGCGGAAAAAGTGGTGTCACCATCAAGATCAATGGTACATATGCAGTTGAAGAAGTAGAGATCGGAGAAGACCTTCTTGAAAAAGACAACAAAGAAATGCTTCAGGATATGATCATGATCGCCATGAATGCTGCAGTAACAAAGGCAACTGATGACAGAGAAAGAAAACTGGGATCTGTAACACAGGGACTGAAGATCCCCGGGATGTGATCAATGTATCCTGCAAGTCTGCAGAGACTGATTGAAAGTTTCCGGATGCTGCCGGGTGTCGGTGAAAAGACAGCGGAACGATATGCATTGATGATCTGTGACGCAGATGAGATCGATGTACGGAACTTCGCCGGTGCAATGATCGATGTAAAGGAAAAACTGACACATTGCAGAATATGCGGAAATCTTTCAGAATCACAGGAATGTGAAGTCTGCAGTGATCACAGCCGGAATCACCGTCAGATCCTTGTTGTTCAGTCCGCGAAAGATGTGATCGCGGTTGAACGTACAGGTGAATTCCACGGTGTATATCATGTTCTGAATGGTTTGATTTCTACCAGCAAAGGCATTATGCCTGATGATCTGAATATTGATTCTCTGGTAGAACGCAGCAAAGAATGTGATGAAATCATTCTGGCTACTAGCGCAACTATGGATGGTGAGACAACAGCAATGTATCTGGACAGACTGCTGAAGGACAGTCATCCGGGTCTGCTTGTCACAAGGATCGCGCATGGCCTCCCCTCAGGGGGAATGCTGGACTATGCCGACGAAATCACATTGTCACACGCATTGTCTGACCGAAAGAAAATGGGATAAGGAGTGGTTAATTTATGAACAATGATCTGCGTATTGCACAAGCTTCAGAACTGATGGACATCAGATTGATTGCGGAAAAAGCCGGAATCAATGAAGAAGCACTTGAACCGTATGGGAAGAATAAGGCAAAAGTATCTATCAGTGAAATGGAACGCCTCAAGGATCGTCCTGACGGAAAACTGATCCTGGTAACAGCAATTAACCCGACACCTGCCGGTGAAGGAAAATCAACTACAACGATCGGTCTGGCAGACGGACTCAGCAAGATCGGAAAAAAGACAATGGCATGCCTTCGTGAACCTTCACTGGGACCTGTCTTCGGACTGAAGGGCGGAGCTACCGGCGGCGGATATGCACAGGTCATTCCTATGGAAGAGATCAACCTCCATTTCACAGGTGACATGCATGCAATCACAACATGCAACAACCTGATTGCTGCAGTACTGGATAATTCACTGTATCAGGGCAATCCTCTGAACATTGATCCGGAACGTGTTACATGGAAACGCTGCCTGGATATGAATGACCGTACCCTGCGAAATATTACAATTGCACAGGAAAAGAAGGTAAACGGCATTGAACGTAAGGATGGTTTTGTCATCACTGTCGCAACTGAAGTAATGGCTATTCTCTGTCTGTCCAAAGACCTGAAGGATTTCCAGGAAAGGATCAGCAGATGCATCGTTGCGTATACATATGAAGGAAAACCTGTTACAGTCAAAGACCTTGGCGTTGACGGTGCAGCAGCAGTCGTCATGAAGGAAGCAATCAAGCCGAACCTTGTTCAGACTCTGGAACATACGCCTGTACTGATCCATGGCGGACCGTTCGCAAATATTGCTCATGGCTGCAACTCTGTCATTGCAACAAAGATGGCATTAAAGCTTGCGGATTATGTCGTTACAGAGGCAGGCTTCGGTGCTGACCTCGGCGCTGAAAAATTCCTGGACATCAAGTGCAGACTTGCCGGATTGAGACCGGATACAGTTGTCATCGTTGCAACGATCCGTGCTCTGAAGATGCATGGCGGAGTTGAGAAGGAAAACCTTTCCGTACCGAATGTTGAAGCTATGCTGAACGGTGCAGGCAATCTTGCAAAGCATATCGAGTCGATCAAACAGTTCGGCGTGCCTTATGTTGTCGCAATCAATAAATTCAGCTCGGATTCACCGGAAGAAGTAGAGGCACTGATGAAATGGTGCAGTGACAACGGTCACCCGGTTGAAGAAAGCGACGGATGGGCAAAAGGCGGCGAAGGAACGATCGAGCTTGCCAATACAGTCGTTAAAAAGTGCGATGAAGAAAACCACTTCGCACCGATTTATGATGTAAATGATACGATCCAGAACAAGATCACAGCTATTGCAGAAAAGATCTACGGTGCTAAGGATGTTGAATTCTCCGAGGAAGCTCTGGAAAAGATCAAGATCTATATTACAAACGGATGGGACAGAATGCCTGTCTGCATGGCAAAGACTCCGCTTTCTCTGACAGATGATGCGAAGATCAAGGGACGTCCGGAAGGATTTACGATCCATGTCAGAGACCTCAGCATCTCTGCAGGTGCAGGATTTGTTGTTGCATATACCGGTACTGTCCTGACAATGCCCGGACTTCCGAAAGACCCTGCAGCTCTGCATATGGGCGTTGATGAGAACGGCGAAAGCTACGGTATCTTCTGATTGATTGGAATAACAGTTTATGAGTTCAATAGCTTATGTGACGGACACAAATATGATCGAATATCATCGCCTTTGCGGTACAAGGGAGATGAATTTCTGGCGCCTTTCCAGCAAGAAGGACTTTAAAGATTTCCGAAAGGGAGACTTACTGTTTTTCTATGCGCGCGGAAAGCACAGAAGAAAGAAAGGATTTGTGGGCTACGCACATTATGTGAGAACTCATAAACTGTCTATTAAGCAGATGTGGAAACGGTATGGCACCAGCAATGGTTATGACAATATGAAAGCTTTGGAGGATGCGATCTTCAAGGCGGCCAAAGACCGTCCCATACCGGAAAAAATGAATTGTCTTTATCTGAGAGATGCGGTATTCTTTCAGAGCCCTGTATATCCTGAAGAAGTCGGACTGCAGATCAGTGAAAATCTGGAAAGCTTCTGCTATCTTGACCAGGAAGATCCCCAGACAACTGTCCGGATCCTCCGGAAGGCAGAAGAAAACGGAATCGATCTCTGGAGTGCCAGTCAGTCATTCGAGCCGGAAAATATATTCCACCAGGATGAGTTCCGCCATAATCTTGCTCTGATCTCAACAGTGATCGGAAAAGAAGGCTGGAATCAGAAGGAAACAATGAGGGCAGCCAAACTTGCCCAGGCAAAAGTTTCTGAAGATGGATGGGAGTATATCCGCAACAGCCGGACGGACTGCCTGAAGCTGACGAAAAACGGGGCAGTGATCGCAGTACCGTTCATATCCCAGACAAAGAACCGGCAGTTAAGGATCGCCGAACTGATCGGAAAAATAGAATTATATCGACTCTATCTAAAAGCTGCGGGCGGTTTTGCGGAAAACATCACATTTGAAATACTGTATGAGACCGAGCCGCGGGATGTACTGCAGCTTGTAGAAAGCATTAACAATGAAAGATTATGAAATTATAGTCATCGGAGGAGGCCATGCCGGAATTGAAGCCGCGTTGGCCTCTGCCCGTTTAAAAAAGAAAACGCTTCTGCTTACGCTGAGCATTTCGAATATCGGCAAGATGCCGTGCAACCCGTCAGTAGGCGGACCTGCAAAAGGTATCGTTGTCAGAGAGATCGATGCACTGGGCGGACAGATGCCGATCACTGCAGACCGCACAGCTCTGCAGTTTAAAATGCTGAACAGCGCAAAAGGACCGGGGGTCCGTGCTTTAAGAGTGCAGTCGGACAAGCTCGCATATTCGGAAATGATGCAGGATGTCTGTCTGCATCAGGAAAACCTGACGGTTCTTGAGGCAATGGCAGTGCATCTTGATACTGAAAACAATAAAGTCACAGGCATCACATTGAGTGACGGCAGCAGGATCACGTCTGAGATCGTCATTCTGACGACAGGCACATATATGGCCGGAGTCAACATGATCTCAGATGAAGTGAAAGAAGGCGGCCCGGATCTTGAAAAAACAACGCCGGACCTTTCTGCTTCACTGAGAGAAGCAGGGTTAAGAACATTCCGTCTGAAGACAGGAACACCTCCGCGTGTACTGACTTCAAGCATTGATTTCTCAAAGACTTCATTGGAACCCGGAACGGATGCCTTCCTGAGATTCTCTGAAACAACTAAGTCGATTCTGCCGTTTGATCAACAGGTTCCGTGCTATATGACGCATACGACTGCTGAAACGCATGAGATCATTATGAAGAATCTGAAACGTTCCAGCATGTATTCGGGCGTTGTGAAAGGCGTCGGTCCGAGATATTGTCCTTCGATCGAAGATAAACTGGTCAGATTTGCAGATAAGCCCAGACATCTTCTGTTCCTTGAACCGGAATCCCTGAGAATGGATACGACGTATGTACAAGGCTTCTCAACCTCTCTTCCGAGAGATGTACAGGAAGCCATGACGCATACGCTTCCGGGCTTTGAACACTGCATTATTAAAAAATACGCATATGCGATCGAATATGATGCTGTTGATCCGATCCAGATGAAGCCTTCACTGGAATCCAAGATCATTGAAAACCTGTTTACGGCAGGTCAGGTCAATGGAACCTCCGGTTATGAAGAAGCTGCAGGACAGGGGATCCTTGCAGGCATCAATGCAGCGAGAAAGCTGGACGGAAAGGCTCCGCTGGTATTCCGCAGAGATGAATCATATCTGGGCGTGCTGATCGATGATCTGACGACCAAAGGAACAGCAGAGCCTTACAGACTGCTGACATCCAGAGCAGAATTCAGACTTCTGCTGAGACATGACAACGCTCAGGAACGTCTGATCGAATACGGTTATGAAACCGGGCTTGTCAGTGAAGAAAGATACCAGGAATATCTGCAAAAGATGGAACGTCTCAACAGTATTAAACAGAAACTGGAAAATACCGGTTTTCTGCTGGACGATCCCAAAACACACGAATATCTCGAATCAGTCGGTTACAGCAGTGATGAACATCGCGGCGTATCCGGACTGGACCTGCTGAAGCGTCCTGGTGTCACGTCTGAAGGACTGCTTGAATGCATCGGTGAAACAGCAGATCATGAACTGCTCGAAAAGGCAGATATTGATATAAAATATAGTGGTTATATTGAAAAGGCCAAGCGTGAAGCAAACAAACTTGCTCAGATGGAACAGCAGGTACTCGGAACAGACTTTGATTATGATCAGGTCGATAATCTGTCGCTGGAAGGAAGACAGAAGCTGATGAAATTCAAACCTGCAACAATGGGTCAGGCATCGAGAATATCAGGTGTCAATCCGGCTGATCTGGCAGTGCTTGCGATCGCAATCAGACAAGGCAAAGGAAAGAGGGCGTAATTATGAGATATGAAGATGTAGTATCCAATGTATGTGTATACGGGTTTGATGAATCCGTACGCGGTTCGAAATACCCGATGGCAACAGATCTCAGTACAGTCAGTGAGGAAGTTACTGAGCGGACACTGAAGCTTGCGACCGCACCTGCAGGAAGCGGACATGACAACTTCCTGAACGGCGTGATCGTACAGTTTGACCTGACATTTACAAACAAAGCATGGGTCGAAGCTGAACGGTATCATTTCCTTGATTTTGTAAGCTCACAGTCAACCATGCACAGGATCACAAAGTTTGATCTTGATCAGGCGTATATTGAGTATACAGATCCCAGGATCATCGAGATCATGAAAGAAAAGACAAAGGAATACAACGATCTGCAGAACGATATCAAGAGACTTCAGGAAGAAGGCAAAGATACAGGAACGCTGAGAACAGTGGCTGCAGAGAAATATCTTGAGATCCTCTATTCAAATCCTGCCGGATTCAAACTGACAGCACGCATGACGACCAATTACCGTCAGCTGAAAACGATCTATGCTCAGAGAAAGAATCATCGTCTGCCTGAATGGCGTGCATTCTGTGAATGGATCGAGACATTGCCGAATGCTGACTTTATTACAAAAACGATGCGCTGATGGAAAATAAAGGATATCTAAGTGACTTATGATATCCTTTTTGAAACGCTTTTACGAAAAAATGTGGAAAACTTTTTTCTCCACAACAAATAAAAACACTGTGATCGGTGAATCGTCTTTCAGGCGGTCTGTTCTGATGGTAAAATAGACAACACGGAGCACTTATGCAGATTGAAGAACTGGAAAAACAAGCAGTTTCCCTTGGTATTTCATGGGATGATACGATGAAGGGCCGCCTGATCAGATATGCGGAACTTTTAAAAGAATGGAATCAGAAAATGAATCTGACAGCAGTCGATGAACCTGAAATGGTTTATGAGAAGCATTTTCTTGACTGCTTGCTGCCGCTGCAGGTACATTTCCCGGGAAATAAAATATGCGATGTAGGTTCCGGTGCGGGATTCCCCGGAATGGTATTTGCTATAGCAGATCCGGATCTTCAGGCAACACTTGTAGAACCGACAGGCAAACGATGCCGTTTTCTGGAAGAAGTGATACGGGAACTGGATCTGAAAAATGTAAATGTTGTGAATGAACGTGCAGAAGAACATGTTGCGAAATTCAGAGCATTTTACGATGTAGTATGTGCCAGGGCAGTCGCCGGGCTGCCGGTACTGGCAGAGCTGTGTGTACCGCTGGTGCGCAGAAACGGCATCTTTCTTGCAATGAAGGGTGACAAAGGTCTGGAAGAGGCGGCTGAAGGAACATTTGCCGTTAAGACACTCGGATGCAGGGAAAGCGAAACGATCAGGACGAGTCTGCCGGATGGTTCGGAAAGGGTGCTGCTGGTATATAAAAAAGAAAAGGACACACCTGAACAGTACCCCAGACCATATGCAAAGATAAGAAAAAAACCACTTGGGAGCAGAAAGTAAGAAATGAGAAATACAGGAAAGGGTCTGTTTGATTTTCTGGACCGTGATAAGACAAAGACCGGACAGGTGATCAGGATAGACATTAATGAAATACATCCATCCAGATATCAGCCAAGGCTGAATTTTGATGAGAAAGCACTGGAAGAACTGACTGCTTCGATCCGCGTTAACGGACTGATCCAGCCGATCGCTGTCCGCGAAGCCGAAAACGGATATGAGATCATCGCCGGAGAACGGCGTTATCGTGCATGCAAACAAGCAGGTCTGAAAGAGGTTCCCTGCTACATCCTGTCACCGGATGAACGTCAGGCTGCGGAGATGGCACTGATCGAGAATATTCAGAGAGAAGATCTGACTGCCGTTGAAGAAGCGAAATCATATGTAGAGATCATGCGTCAGACCGGAATGACACAGGAACAGGTTGCCGCGCGTGTCGGCAAATCACAGTCTTCTGTAGCGAATAAGATCAGGCTTCTGAATCTTCCTGAACATATTCAGGATGCTGTGGCAGAGAAGCTGATCAGTGAACGCCATGCAAGAGCGCTGCTGGGCCTGCCTGAAGAAAAGCAGGAAAAAGCATATGAACATATTGTGGACAAGGGCCTGAACGTAAGGCAGACAGAAAGTTATATTGAAAGTCTGACTGCGAAAAAGCCGCCGCGCAGAAAGACCAAGGGCTTTACAAGAAATGCCCGTATTGCGCTGAATTCCGTGAATCAGTGCATTCAGATGATCCGCAAGATGGGGATCGATGCCAGTACCGATGTTGAAGAAACAGATCAGGATACACGGATCATCATCAAGATACCGAAATGACCTGGGGAGATAGAAATAGATTATGGGAAAGATCATAGCAGTCGCCAATCAGAAAGGCGGCGTAGGAAAAACAACGACCAGTATTAACCTCTCTGCAGGTCTGGCATATGCAAACAGAAAAATATTGCTGGTGGACTTTGACCCTCAGGGCAATGCAACACACGGAATCGGAGCCAACAGGGTCGGCTTTGACCGCAATCATACCGTATATGATGTCCTTGTAGGAACAGACAGTGTCAGGCAGAACGCGGTAAGACTGGATATGCCGCCTCTGGATGTACTGCCGGCAACGATAGATCTGTCAGGCGCAGATGTTGAGATGGCATCTTCCAACTATGCGGTAGGCAGAGAAAACCTTCTGAAGCAGAAGCTGGACGCTGTCAGAAATGATTATGATTACATCATTATTGATTGCCCGCCTTCTTTGGGACTTCTGAATACCAATGCACTGACAGCGGCAGACACTGTTATGATCCCGGTACAGTGTGAGTATTTTGCCCTGGAAGGTCTGACACAGCTGCTGGGAACGATACGTCTGGTACAGAAATTATGGAATCCCAGACTGTCCATTGAAGGAGTTCTGCTGACGATGTTTGACGTCAGAACAAAGCTTTCTGTTGAAGTACAGCAGGAAGTCCGGAAATATTTTAAAGAAAAAGTATACAGATGCTATATTCCGAGAAATGTAAGATTATCGGAAGCACCCAGCCGTGAGGTATCGATCTTTGAATATGATACAAAATCGGAAGGTGCGAAAGCATATGCATCACTTGTCAGAGAAGTGATTTCTCATAACGAGAAAGGAGGACGTTAATGGCTAAACGTGACACAGGCGGACTTGGCGGAAAAGGACTGGACAACATCTTTAATGTGAATGTTGAAAAGTTTCTGGATGATATCCAGAATAACGCACAGGATGCACCGGGAAGAAAAGAAATAGAGATCCCGATCAGTGAGATCCGTCCGAACCCATATCAGCCCAGAAAAGAATTTGAACCGCAGGCACTGAATGAACTGGCTGACTCGATCCGCCAGCACGGTATCTTTACGCCGCTGCTTGTCAGAAAATCAAAGATCTCAGGATTTGATCTGATCACCGGTGAACGCCGTTTAAGAGCCGCAAAGATCGCAGGCCTGGAGACGGTTCCGGCGATCTCTGTTGATTTCACTGATGATGAGATGATGGAGATCTCGGTCCTGGAAAATATCCAGAGAGAAGACCTGAATCCGATCGAAGAAGCCGCTGCGTATGAGAGCCTTGTAAAGAATCTTGGATATACACAGGAAAAGCTGGCACAGCGTGTCGGCAAGAGCCGTGAATACTGTGCGAACATGCTGAGACTGCTGAAACTTCCTCAGACTGTTCAGAAAATGGTAACGGATAAGAAACTCACCATGGGACATGTCAGACCGCTTCTTGCGCTGAAAGATGATGACCAGATGTATGAAGCAGCACGGACTGTTCTTGAAAAGAAAATGTCCGTACGTGAAGTCGAAAAATATGTAAAGGAACTGTCCGAAAAACCGATCGTAAAAAAACCTGCAAAAGAAAAGGATCCGATGATCACGGATCTCGAAAACAGGCTGTCCGGAAAGCTCGGCACTAAAGTAGGCGTCTCAGGCAGATCACTGACGATCCATTTTACCGATACAGATGACCTGAACAGGATTCTTGATATTCTTGGCTGTATTGAAGATGAAAACTGACGTATCATTACATTTAATAATTGCTGTAGGTGCAAAAAGGATTGATAATTATAAGGAAAGGCAGTGAGTGATGAAAAAGAGATCATGGAAGATCTGCGGAATCCTGGTAGTTCTCGGTGCACTGACAGGATTGATTCATCCGAAATACGCTGCCGGATTTCTCACAGGTGCCCTGATCGGCATCCTGCTGTATTTCAGAAATGACCGTTATTGGAACAGCGTAGTTGACGGAGGATATGCAGAAAAAGGGACAGGAATTCTGCATTTTCTGATAAACTATGCATTGATGGCAGCTGTTATGATCATATCAGTCAAACTGCCGGAGCATATGAATATATTTGCAAGTGCTGCCGGTCTGCTGATCATCAAAATGACAATAACAGTAGAAGCACTATTACCGCGGAAGGAGAGTGATGAATAAAATATGGAAGTTCAGACAGATGTATTTACGATCATCCTGGTCACAGCGATCATCGGAATTCTGATTGTTGTTCTGTCGAAAAAAGTATCAAGCGCAGATCCGCTGGCTGAACCAAAGGGAATTGTTGTACCTGTCATCTGGGGTGTTGAAACAATATATAACATGGTCAAGGATAACTGCGGAGAAAGATTTGCACAATCATATGCTCCGTATGTTCTCTCGATCGCCGTTTATATCTTTGTATGCAACATCATCAGTCTGTTCGGTATCTCCTCTCCGACAGCCAATCTCAGTGTCACATTGCTGCTGTCCATTATTACATGGCTTGTAATACAGTATGTAGAACTGAAGTACGGAGGAATCGGAGGCTATCTTCATAGTTTCATTGAACCGATCGCGATCATGCTGCCGATGAACATCTTCGGCAAATTCTCGACAATGGTATCAATGTCACTTCGTTTGTTCGGCAATATACTTTGCGGCGGAATCATGATGCAGCTGATCTATTCATTCTGCCAGTTCCTGTCGAACTCGATCGCAGGATTGTTCGGAGCATCGGGCAGTTTCAATTTCCTTGCCCCGATCCTGACACCGATCCTGCATGCTTATTTCGACCTGTTCTCAGGATTTATTCAGACACTTGTCTTTGTTACATTGACAGTTGTCCTTGTTGGTAACGATATTCCCGAAGAAGTAAAAAAACAAGCTTAAAAAAGGAGGAGCTATTTATGGATATCAATCATGGTTTAATCGCAATTGGTGCTGGTCTGGCAGTTATGACAGGTATGATGACCGGTCGAGGCGAAGGTGAAGTTGCTGCGCACGCATGCGATGCAATCGGCAAAAACCCGGAAGCAGAATCAAAGATCCGTTCAACAATGATTCTTGGTATTGCGTTGTCCGAGACATGTGCAATCTATGGACTGCTGGTTTCCATTCTTCTGATGTTTGTATATTAATACAGGTGTTCTGCAATGATAGATATTGACATTGTAGGACAGCTGCTGCCAAACCCTCTGACGATGATCGTGCAGCTATGCAGTACTCTGGTTCTGTTTTTGCTGATGAAGTATTTTCTGTGGGCTGCCGTGCAGGATTTCCTCGCGAAGCGCGCTGAAAAAATGCAGGCAGATCTTGCTGAAAGCGAACAGGCAAAACAGGATGCTCTGAGCGACCGCAGAAAGGCAATGGAACAATTGAACGAAGCTTCAGACAGAGCGGAGGAAATTGTCAGTGCTGCTGTCCGTCAGGCAAAGGACGAAAAGGAATCGATTCTTACACAGGCATCCAGAGAAGCTGATGCTGAACGTAAGAAAGCACGTGAACAGATACAGGCTGAACGTCAGGAAATGTACAGTTCCATGCGTCAGGAAATGATCGAAGTCGCTATGGCTGCGGCTGGAAAACTTATTTCCGACCAGAGCAATGCAGATCTTGACCGTCAGGCGGTTGATGCTTTTGTAAAGGAAGCAACCGGCAATGAGCAGTGAGATTTCCGAGCGCTATGCACAAGCGCTGTTCGAACTTGCGTTTGACGAGAACACAGTAAAAGAAACAAAACAGCAGGCGGAAAGTATTCTTCAGCTGACGGAAGATACTCCGGAATTGTTGGATTTTTTCCGTGCTGTCAAAGTTACGAAAGAAGAAAAGAAAGATCTGATCAATCGGGTTTTTTCAGACGCATATGATCAATATATGGTCAGCTTCATGAATCTCCTGATTGATAAAGGACGTATGGATTACCTGAAGGAAATCCTGCGTGTTCTGATCCAGAAAGCCAATGAAGAACTGGGCATTCAGGAAGCTGTGGTTTATTCTGCAAGAAAACTGGATGATGAAGCTATGGCAAAGATCAAGGGTGCTCTGGAGAAAAAGACAGGCAAAGAAATCGTATTGAAAAATCAGATTGACGAGCAGCTCATAGCAGGGATAAAGGTCGTAGTCGGAAACAACATTACAGATGTGTCGATGAAACGGCGTATTGAAGGTATGAAGGAAGCTCTGCTGAGAGGAGGACAGGTATGAAAGAGATCAGACCGGAAGAGATCAGTGCTCTGATTAAAGAACAGATCCGGAACTATGATCAGAAAATACATTCCGACGATGTCGGTTATGTAATCAGTGTCGGTGACGGTATTGCAATGGTCCAGGGAATCGATAAGGCGATGTCCTCTGAATTGTTGGAATTCCCTCACGGCGTCACAGGAATGGTGCTGAACCTGGAAGAAGATCATATCGGTGCCGTTTTGCTTGGTAATGATACATTGATCAAAGAAGGCGACGAAGTTCGCAGAACTGGAAGAATTGCTGAAGTTCCGGTCGGTGATGCAATGCTCGGAAGAGTAGTCAATGCACTCGGACAGCCGATCGATAACGGCGGACCGATCGCTTCCAGCAAAACAAGACCGATCGAGCGTGTAGCGCCCGGTGTTATGACCAGGAAGAGCGTATTCCAGCCTTTGATGACAGGTTTGAAAATTATCGACTCAATGATTCCGATCGGAAAAGGTCAGCGTGAGC
>DMBB01000164.1 GCA_003446295.1 Erysipelotrichaceae bacterium | reverse complement strand
GGAAACAGTCCGGTCACGGTAATGATCTTTTCCGTCTCATTGTGCAGACGAAAACGCATCACCGTATACATGGTGGTGTCGTTCCGGAATATGATATGAACTGCTTTGCCGAGGATCGTTACGGATTCCTGTTCAGACATGTTTCTGTCCTTCCGCACGGATCATTTCCATGAGGTCCGTGCTTCCCTGATACACGTTGTCGATCGTGCCGCCGCCCAGCATCATGTCGCCGCTGTAGAAGACAGCCTGCTGACCCGGTGTTACGGAGCGTACTTTCTGAGGATATCTGACAATGGCGGAATGATCATCGATCATTTCCACATTGACGGGATTATCTGCCTGTCTGTATCTGAATTTTGCGTTCATGTCCCCTGACAACGGCTCATCCGTCAGGAGATTGATCCCTGATACAAGGCATGCATCTGTGTATAACAGATCCTGATGTTCCTGGTCTGTCACATACAGGATATTTTTCTCTACATCTTTTCCGATTACATAATACGGGCCGCTTCCGCCGATATCGAGACCCTTTCTCTGACCGACCGTATAGTACAGAACGCCTTTGTGTTCGCCGACCTGTGCTTGAGTCGGAATGTTGTAAATGATGCCCGGCTTCATCGGCAGATAATTGCTCAGGAACTGTCTGAACTGACGTTCACCGATGAAACAGATACCAGTGCTGTCCTTCTTTTCAGCAACCGGAAGATTCAGCTTTTCAGCGATCGCACGCACCTCAGGCTTCGTGATGCTGCCAAGAGGAAAGAGCACATGATCCAGAACTTCTTTCCGGACCTGCGCAAGGAAATAGGACTGATCCTTGTTCCTGTCGTCTGCCTTGAGGATCACAGAATGTCCGTGGTATGTACCTATCTTTGCATAATGACCGGTAGCGACCGTATCAAAACCCTGGCTGTCACGGAACTCCAGAAAACTGTCAAATTTAATGTACCGGTTGCACAGGATATCAGGGTTCGGTGTTCTTCCTTTCCGGTAATCGTCAAGGAAGCGTTCAAAGACATTCTTCCAGTATTCCTGCACAAAATCGACTCTTAAGAGCGGCAGGCCCAATGCATCTGCAGTGCGTTTGGCGTCCATGTAGTCCTGTTCCTGGGAACAGACCGGATCATCCAGAGTCGGATTTCCGAGAATATCATCGTTTGTCAGGGAATCCCAGTTGCGCATAAAAGCACAGGTGACGTCATATCCCTGTTCTTTGAGAAGCCATGCGGCAACGGCACTGTCAACGCCGCCCGATAAACCTACCATTACTTTTCTGCTCATGTATTCCCCCATACCGTAAAAAACGGATCTCTCCGTTTTTATTCTAATCTGTTTCTTCCTTTTCTTCACGGACTTTTCCGCATCCGTCAAAGGATACACATGTCAGCGGGCATGATCTGTCCGCTACATTGCGGAGTTCCTCAGGAACGAACATCGTGATCTCTTCCGCGTCATATCCGACCTGGAAATTCTTTTCGTTAAGTATGATCGGACGTTTCAGAACGCTTGGATTATGCTTGATAAAGGAAATCAGATTATCAAGCGTCATGGAATCAATATCAATATTGTTCTCCTGGATCACTTTTGAGCGCTTTGAAATAATATCATCCGTACCGTTTTCACTTCTGATCAGGAGATGCTTGATCTCGCTGTCATTCAAAAGTGTCTTGAAAATATTCTTTTCAATATACGGAAGATCTTTTTCTTTCAGCCACTGTTTGACCTTTCGGCAGCTTGCACAGCCTGGTGATGTATATATAACGATCATATGAACCTCTACTGAAACAGTATATCATGATAGTCAATACTTTATGAAAAACAACGGAAGTGTTCTGTAAAAAACAAGCATATTATGTAAACATCTGCAGATACTTTTCACAGCGTTTCATCTGCTTTAAAAGCGTGCGCGCATCATGATCCAGCTCATATTCATCTCCGTTCATAAACATGACGGTGCTCCTGCCGTTTCCTCTGTTTCTGCACTTCAGGATCTCATTGCTGCAGAGCCACACACAATCCGGATCATCGGGTGAAACGACCGGGAAAAAGATCCTTCGGGATGAATGAGAGATCATGACAGGCGTCTTCTGCCTGGTGTGCATGATCATGCGGAAGGCATCCTGCCTTCCCTTCATGGTACTGCCGTACTGCAGGCAGAAATGCTCCAGCAGCTCAGCGGCTGTGCATGAGACATGCAATGTACGTCTGTCCATCAGCAGACACTCAGCCTGTCCATCCTGAGTGTTTCTGATCAGCATTACCTGTGAGGGATGGATCACCGGTTCTTCGGGCATTCTGCGCATCCTCCTGATTCCTGCATCTGCATGGCTGTCTGCTGCATCACGCGGTACGTATCAACTGCCTGCACTGATACGGAGATCTTCGCGTTATGTTCCAGAAATGCGGCTCCAGTGATGGAGATCAATGGCTTCACATCTCCGAAATGATCAAGCATAACCTGCCTGACTGCAGGCAGATCATTCCTGTCAGTCAGACAGACATCCAGTCTGATCACACTGTCAGGCCGGTTGTTTGTTTCTTTCAGAAGCAGATCCATGAGATGCAGACAGCGCTCAGTCTGCTCTTCCGTACGCATTGAAGGCTCAAATCCTTCAAGCATCGAAGCATCCAAAGCTGTCTTAAAAATGAAATCTCCCAGCCTGAGCGCGGGAGAACCGGTAACTTCTTTTGAGATCAGCGGACTGCTGATCACTTCCTGCAGGATCATTGATTGTTCTCCTCATAGAACGGTTCATCCCAGACACTGTCATCAATGACATTGTCCGATTCATCATAAAAACGATAATACCGTTCTTCCAAGTATTTCATATTCTCTTCGTAATGTTTGGCATTCATCAGATAGAACATATAGATGCCTGCTGCTGCAAAGGCTGCCATCGTGAATACCGACATAAAATCACTGACTGACTCGATCATATATACGCTTCTTTCACGTCTATTATACCAATGATCCGCTGGTCAGAAAATCCTCACCTTTGATCACTTCCGTCAGGGACAATCCCGGGAAACCCAGCTGGTCCAGCACCTGATACAGCACCAGTGCAACGCAATTGGAGAGGTTCAGACTCCTTGCGTCTGCTTTCATCGGGATCCGCATACAGCGGTCCAGATTATTTCTCAGGATCGTTTTGTCGATGCCAGTGCTCTCTTTGCCGAATACCAGATAAATATCGCCTTCTGCTTTCGTGTAATCAAACGAAGAAGGTGTATGGCTTCCATAGCGTGTCACATACCAGAAGTCACCTTTGTTTTCTGCCGTAAACGCGTCCCAGTCATGCCAGATATGATATGTGACCTGTCCGGCATAATCCATGCCGGCACGTCTGAGATGCGCGTCGTCCATATAGAAGCCTAACGGCTCGATCAGATCCAGCACACAGTCAAACGCCATGCATGTGCGCATGATGTTGCCGGTGTTGGCAGGGATCTCCGGCTCATACAGAACCACATGGATCATGCTGTTTTCCT
>DMBB01000018.1 GCA_003446295.1 Erysipelotrichaceae bacterium | reverse complement strand
GAGTTCAAGGGATATATCCATGATGTCGGAGGTCCGACAGCGGAGTTCAGAAAACCGGCCTGTGCCAAGCAGCTGAAGTACGGTGCCTGTACGGACAGGAAATGTCTGTTTCCCAAACCATGTCCGAATCTGGAAGTCGATCACAGCGATTATATCGAACTGCTGAGGAAACTGAGAAACCTGAAAGGGTCAAAAAGGTGTTTGTCCGTTCTGGCATCCGTTTTGATTATCTTCTGGCTGATCCGGATCAGACATTCATCAGGGAACTGTGCAGATACCATGTTAGCGGACAGCTGCGGGCAGCACCCGAGCATATCTCAGACAATGTCCTGAGGATGATGGGGAAACCTCCGGTATCTGTATATGAACGGTTTGTCGAAGCATTTGAAAAGACAAACCGTGAGCTGAAGATGGAACAGTACTGTGTGCCGTATCTCATGTCTTCACATCCGGGAAGCACACTGCAGGATGCCATTGCACTTGCTGAATATCTGCATAAGCATCATCTGAATCCCCGTCAGGTACAGGATTACTGTCCGCTCCTGGTACGGGATCAACCTGCATGTATTACACCGGGATCGATCCCATGACGATGAAGAAGGTATATATCGCTGATAATCCGCATGAAAAGGCAATGCAAAGGGCACTGATACAGTATAAGGATCCGGCCAACTATGAACTGGTAAAAGGAAGCGCTCATCAAAGCGCACAGGGAGGATCTGATCGGAACAGGCGCTGAATGTTTGATCCGGCCCAACGGCGGAAGAAGAAAGACTCCCGGGAATAACAGCAGGAACAGCAAGCGGTATCCGAAAAACAGCCGGGGAAAGAAATACTGAGCAGATCAAACAGAATGAATGATCTTCGGAAAACGGGGATCATTTTAAAATGCCGCATCTCACCAGTCGGGTACAGGTTGCGGCATCATTGTTTATTCAGCAGATCACGTGCATCTTATGGGGCAAAGGCGTGCACGGCGCCGGTATTGGAAGCCTCAAACAGCATGACTCTCATTCCGAACAGCTCCGACGCATTGAAGGCTCTTGTGTTGTATGAGGAGTAGGGATCCATGACATTTGTATAACCGGCGTCATTCAGTCCGTATACGAGGATCGTATGGGAGATCCAGTTGTCAGCCGTGGATTCCCTTGTAAACGGCGGTCCCTGCACTGACATGACAACGATCCAGCCGCTCTGCAGAGCCTGGATATAGCCTTCTTCAGACAAGTGATTGACGTAGCGCAGATCATATTCCTGCCCCAGTCTTTTCCATACCTTCGGGCTTGTTCCTTCCCGTCCGACATTCATGTACTTCCATTCATAGAACTTCATGCCGATATCATGCGGCGTCAGATCCAGGCCTTTCAGCCTGTTGACCAGCATCGCACCCACGCTTGGCGAACAGCCGCTGTGACCGGCCGTATAATTGCCGATCATCAGGCTGCTCCATCTGGGATCATTCTGAGCCAGGTAAGTGATGCCGCTGATCTCCGTGCTCTTCCAGTTGTCTTCACGGTCATACCGGTATGTGACCCAGCTTTCCTCCACAGGGTCGATCGGATTATGAAAGACGATGGACATGATATTGTCGTCCGGAAAATAGGCGCTTTCCCAGCGCTCATACAGAATCGACGGCACAGCTGCCAGAAACAGCAGAAGTACTGTCATGAATAATGCCCTCAGTTTTCTGATCCTTCGTTTCGGTCTCATATCAGAATCATTGTATCAGAAGGAAATGAAAAAAGCCTGCTGCATGAGCATGGCGTCCATGCAGGAGGCCTGAATCATTGCGGCAGAAGGACCGCATCAGTCTGCTGACTGTTTCTTAAGATCAGAGAAAACAGTACCTGCAGGAGAGCAATGATGTAATCATTATGAAAACAATATGCTATTCTGAAAGTATGAGGAAGAACGCTGGAACCGGCAGGGCTGGGTTCAGCGGAAAACAGGAACATGGAAGGCAGGATCACGGATATTCATTGTCCGCAATGCGGAGCACCGGCTGATTTTGATATTATCCGGCAGACGTATTTATGTGCACACTGCGGCGGGCATGTTGAGATCGGAGAAGCGGTAAAAGAATTCCGCGGTTTCCGGAAAATCAGGGCGGATCATCTGGAAAAGACAGTCAGGTCGTTCAGGCTTTTTCGTGCGTCCTGCACCGGATGCGGAGCGGAAGTCGTATTTGAAGAAAATGAAGCTGCTTCTGTCTGTGCTTTCTGCGGCAGAAAACTGGTGCGTACAGAGTATCTGAGTGCCCGGGATATGCCGGAAGGAGTGATCCCTTTTGCGGTAAGCCAGGACGAAGCCAAAAGACTGCTGAAACAGTGGTGTCATAACAATCCTATGAAAAAAGAAGCCGGACTGCTGGAGAAGAAAGCAGATGATCTGAAAGGCTTTTATCTGCCGTATGAGATGGTGCGCGGTCCTGTTCATATGCATGTTTCCAGAATGGATGGCGGCAGGGATTTCCACTGCGAAGGGTACATCAAGGATGAGTTCGTAAACCGTTCCGGTCAGCTGGACAATCTGCTGCTGGATGGCATGGAGCCGTTTGATACAAACAGTCTGACGCTGTTTGACTTCAGCTATACTGCCGGACACAGGATCAGGATATCCGATCTGACAGACAGCGAACTGGAAAAACGCGTCGGCACAGAAACAGCCGGAACATATGCACCGGCTGTCAGAAAAGTACTGGGGACTGAAACGGTCAATATCCGGACTGATCTGCATGATGCACTCAGGCTTCCTGTGCTTCTGCCTGTATATTATGTCCTGTCCGGCGGACTGATGGCTGCAGTCAACGGGCAGACAGGAAAGGTATGCGTCCGGTCACTGAAGGAATCACATTATTACTTTCTGCCCTGGTGGCTCAAGGCAATCGTATCGACAGTACTGTTTACGGCAGCTGCCTTCGGGGCACTGCATTTATTCGGAATGAATGTACAGGACGCATTGATCATTGCAGGCGTGCTTGCGCTGTTCTTTATCACCGTCACGCTGTGCCTGTACAGTGATACAGTGCATAATCAGTTTGCCGTGAAGTCAGGAAGAAAGATCTTCACATCCGGAGAGAATACATTCAAGCGTGAATACGGGGAGCTTGTCCTGCGGGATGAGATCCTTCAGCGAAAGACACAGCCTCCGGTATTCTTTGAAACGATCGACGGCAGGGAAACGCCGGTCATTCTGAAATTTGCAAGTCCGGGCAGAGTGATCCGCATGGTTCTGATGAGTGCTGCAGCACTGTTTCTGCCGGTGATCATTGCACTGTTTCTCAACGGATTTGACTTTCAAAGGCTGAATCTCGCCGGGTCGGCGGTCTGGTTCTGCATTGCTGTACCGGTCGTACCGATCTATCTGCTGAAGTTCGGCGTCGTTGAACTGCATGATCGCCCGCTGATCTATGTGATTTCAGAAAACGGAAAGACGAAACGGTATCACCAGAAGCGTGAACCGGCGGATTTCCTGAACGTTGTGAAAACTGTTCTGCGGATGGCATTGATCCCGCCGGCATCCCTTGCGTTCTGGTTTGCTGTGATCAGTTTCTGTATGATCTGCTGGCTGACGGCATTCGGATTCTGAAGGGAGAGC
>DMBB01000071.1 GCA_003446295.1 Erysipelotrichaceae bacterium | reverse complement strand
AAAGAAGACACGGTGAAGACAAGCCTGTTATCAGAAAGGCGCTTGTTGAACTGGAAGGCAAACCGTTCAAATACTTCGAAGCTCACAGAGAAGAATGGGCTGTCGAAACATGCTATCTGTATCCGGGCGCAATCCAGTACTATGGACCTGATTCCGTATGCGATATCACAACAAGAACACTTGCGCTTGAAAAAGGCGAGTAATCGATTACACGAAATTTACTGACAGGGCCGGATTTCCGGTCCTGTTTTCCTTTTCTGCAGTGAGATGCTTCTGTATAATTAGCAAATGAAAGAGCAGGTAAACATATGAATCAAACAATCCGGCAATTAGCCGAAGAGATCCTTCCCGATGTTCTGGAGATCAGACGTGATATCCATGCGCATCCGGAAATTGGTATGGAAACAGTCCGGACAGCCGGCGCCGTGGCTGCGGAACTGGAAAAGCTTGGCATTCCCTACCGTATGGTCGGAAACAACGGCGTGATCGCGGACATCAAAGGCGAAAACGGCGATTCCGATCAGATCGTCATGCTGAGAGCTGACATGGATGCGCTGTGTACGGAAGAACGCACGGATCTGCCATTCAAAAGCACATATGAAGGGAAGATGCATGCCTGCGGACATGACATCCATACTTCCATGCTGCTGGGAACAGCCAGGATTCTGCAGTCGATCAGACAGGAACTCAATGGTTCTGTCAGACTGATCTTCCAGCCTGCCGAGGAGATCGGCATGGGTGCCCGTTATATGTGTGAGTATGGTGCAATGGACGGTGTCGGTATGGCACTCGGACTGCATGTAGAACCTCTTGCGCCGTCACATACACTGAATGTCAGAAGAGGATCTGACTGGGCTGCCGTAGATCATTTCTGGATCACGATCAAAGGGACCGGAGCACATGGCGCTACGCCGCAGGACGGATGCGACGCAACGATCGCCGCAGCATCCATTGCGCTGAACCTGCAGACAATGGTCTCCAGGGAATGCGATCCGATGAAGCCGCTGGTTGTTACGATCGGTTCCATGCATTCCGGCAATGCATTCAATATCATTTCCCAGGAAGCAGTGCTGGAAGGCACATGCAGATCATTCGACAGAGATGTCTATGATATGATCCCTCAGGCAATGGAACGCGTCGCAAAGCATACAGCTGAAGCACTGAAATGCACAGCGGAAGTACGGATCGACCGTGTGTGCAAACCGCTGATCAATGATGATACGGCATATGATGTATTGAAAGGCGTGGCAGACAAAGTCCTGCTGAAGCCGGAAGACTGGCGGGAAAGCAAAATGGCGATGATCGGAGAAGATTTCTCCGAGTACGGTGATTATGCACCGATCATATTCGGACATCTCGGATGTGACGGAGGTTATCCGCTTCACAGCAGTTATGTCAATTTCAAAGAAGAAGCGATCGTTACAGGCATGACAGTGGAAGTCCAGTTTGTTCTGGACGCTCTGGATCACCTCAACAGCAAATAAAAAAACGGCTCATACAAGCCGCTGAATGGCGGAGAAGGGGGGATTCGAACCCCCGCACGCTCGCACGTCTGCTGGTTTTCGAAACCAGTCCCTTCAGCCGCTTGGGTACTTCTCCGTTTGTGCAATTGAAATTATATAACATGACAGCGAAAAACAACAGAATCAATTGGAGGTAAATCATGATTACGTTTCAGGAAATGAAATACGAGCGTCCGGATTTGGAAGCCGTGAAGAAGCAGCTTACAGAGATCACGGAACGTTTGAAGAATGCAGAAACATATGCCGAGGCAAAACAGGCATTTCTTGATAAGGATACGCTCTACAAGCATGTGGCAACAGCAGAAGTGATCTCGTCGATCCGTCACGATATCAATACACAAGATGAATTCTATGATGCGGAATCCAAATTCTGGAACAGATCGCTTCCCGAACTGCAGCAGTATCTGCAGGCATTTACGATGGCACTGCTTGCTTCACCGTTCCGTCAGGACTTTGTCAATGAATACGGTGATCTGATCTTCGTGAATGCAGAGATCGAACTGAAGTCCTTCTCACCGGAACTGATCCCGCTCATGCAGAAAGAAAACCTGCTGGCGAGAGAATATGAAGATCTTCTGGCCTCCGCTCAGGTAGAGTTCGAGGGGAAGAAATACACATTGTCCCAGATGACACCCTTCAAAACAGATCCGGATGACGAAAGAAGACTGCAGGCATGGATCGCTGAGGGTACATGGTACAAGCAGAACCAGCCGGAAATGGACCGCATTTATGATGAACTTGTTCATCTGCGTGATGAAATGGGCAGAAAACTCGGCTATGACGGATATACGCAGCTGGGCTACTACCGTATGGGCAGAAACTGCTACGATCAGAATGACATTGCGAAATTCCGTGAGGCTGTGAGGAAATATGTAGTTCCTGCAGCAGAACTGGTGTACAGACAGCAGGCAGAACGTCTCGGCAAGTCCTATCCGATGAGCTTTGCGGACAATGAGCTGTCGTTCCGTTCCGGCAATCCGAAGCCGGCTGGAAACGCTGACGATATTCTGAATGCCGGTCTGAAGTTCTACAGTGAGCTCTCACCTGAAACAAAGGAATTCTTCACATCTATGCTGGAAGGAAAGATGCTTGATGTGCTGTCCACGGAAGGAAAATCCGGCGGCGGCTACTGTACAAGTGTTTATGATTATGAGATGCCGTTTATCTTTGCAAACTTCAACGGTACACAGCATGATGTTGAAGTCGTAACACATGAAGCAGGACATGCATTTGAAGCATGGCTGAACAGAAAACGCGTACCGTGTGAAACGATCTGGCCGACCATGGAATCATGCGAGGTACATTCCATGTCGATGGAATTCTTTGCGGAAGGCTGGGCAGAAGACTTCTTCGGAGATGATGCGGCAAAGTTCCGCTACAGTCATCTGGCAGGAGCGCTGCAGTTCATTCCGTACGGAACGCTGGTAGATCATTTCCAGCATGAAGTATATGCACATCCGGAAATGACACCGCGTGAACGTCATGACACATGGAAGCGCCTGATGGGCGTATACATGCCGTGGGAACGTCTTGACGGAGAGATCCCTTTCTATGCGGATGGTGAACACTGGCAGCTGAAGCATCATATTTATTCCAGCCCGTTCTACTACATTGACTACTGCCTTGCGCAGACCGTATCACTGGAATTCTGGGCTATGATCCGTGAAAACAGGGAAGAAGCATGGAACCGCTACATGGCATACACAAGCCTGGGCGGCAGCAAAGTCTTTACGGAACTGCTGAAAGAAGCCGGACTGGAAAGCCCGTTTGATGAGGAAACGCTGGAAAAGGTATGCCGGAAAGCCAGGAAATTCCTTGAAAATTACGATCTGAGCAATATTCACTGATCACAATTCAGCAAACACACTGCGGAGGATCTGCAATATGATCCTCTTTTTTGCGCTTTTTGAACATTTCAGACATAGATTCAGCCAAACAGATGCATGGGCATGACGGAAATGCGGATGAAAAAGGAGTTTACGAATCATATTTTTAATACAAAATGCAAATTCGAAAAAATAATGCACATTTTTCAAAATTGTATAAATCAAAGAATAGTAAGAAAAATGGTTTGATAATCGCAATTAGTACGTGCCATTCATTGACGCAGAATAATTGTGAGGGGTATAATTGACACTGCATTATTCTGCAGAAAATATTTATCAATATTGCGAATTGATAAAATTTGTTATGGCGGAATATGCAGGAGGGAAGAAAATGAAAAACATTAAATTGTTTGGTTGTGCCCTGAGTGCAGCAGCTCTGCTTCTGACAGGCTGTTCCCAGACTTCACCGGCAGGATCAGACACATCCAGCAGTACTCCTGCACCTGAAAGCAGTGCAGAGCCTGCAGCTGAAACTTTGAATCAGATCATCTACGGTTCCACAACAGAACTGAGCGGTGACCTGGGCAACGCATGGTGGACAAACAACGCCAGCGACAAACTTCTCCGTTCCCTGATCGATGACTACGATGTTGTAGTATCCAATCAGACAGGTGAATTCGTTGAAAATGCATCTGTATGCGAAGGCATCGAAACAGAAGAAAACGAAGACGGAACAAAGACATTTACAGTCAAGATCAAGCAGGGTCTGAAGTTCAATAACGGCGATCCGATCGACGCTTCCAACTATGTTGCATATGCGCTCGTTCAGTATTCCCCTGCAGTTCTGGCAGACGGTGCGAAAGTATCCACAGCTACTCTGTATGGTTCCGACACATACCAGAGCGGCGAGACAAAGGAACTGTCCGGCGTCAGACTGATCGACGACTATACATACAGCATCCGTGTCAATGCAGACTATGTTCCTTACTATTTCGAAAAGACATATGCTTCACTGAGACCGCTGTCACTCAAGATGTACAGCGATGCTGATCTGACTGTTAAGGATGATGGAAACGGCGCTTATCTCGAAGGCGGCGAACTGACAAAAGAAGGCGTAGACGCTTCCAGATTCTTATATGATGGCCGTATTTCTGCTGGTCCGTACACACTGGCTGAATTCGACCAGGCTGCTCTGACTGCAGTTCTGAAGATCAACGAAAACTATGCCGGCAACTTCGAAGGCGTTAAGCCGAGCGTAGAAACGATCATCATCAAGAAAGCAAACCAGGAAACAATGCTTGATGAACTCAAGACCGGTTCAGTTGACTTCCTGTCCGCTCTGACAGACGGCAACCAGGTTGACTCCGCTCTTGATATGGTTGAAGCTGGCGGCTTCAAGACTGTTTCTTATGAAAGAAATGGCTACGGCAAACTGATGTTCCAGTGCGACTTCGGCCCGACACAGTTCAAGGCTGTCCGTCATGCAGTCGCTTATCTGCTTGACAGAAATGATTTCGCAAACACATTCTGCGCTGGTTACGGTTCAGTAGTTGATGGTCCTTACGGACTGGCTATGTGGATGTACCAGGATGCTAAGGCTGAACTGGCTGAAAAGCTGGAAACATATGCATACAGCCTTGAAGATGCAATTGCTGAACTCGAAGCAGACGGCTGGGTCCTCAACGAAAAGGGCGAACCGTATGAATCCGGTATCCGTTATAAGGAAGTTACACCTGAAGAAGCAGGTACATATCAGCACAATGTAACACTGGCTGACGGAAGAATCCTGATGCCTCTGATCATTGAATGGTCCTCTTCCGAAGGAAACTCCGTATCCGAACTGCTGGCAGTTATGCTGGCAAACGGCGACCAGACAGCACAGGCTGGTATGAAGATCAACCAGAACGTCATGAGCTTCTCAGACCTTCTGAACTACATGTATCGTGATGCATCCCAGGGCGAACAGTACGGCGTACCTACATACTGCATGTACAACCTCGCTACAAACTTCACGGCTGCTTATGACCAGTCCTTCAACTGGGTCACAAAAGAAAGCAATCCGGAAGAGTATGAGATGGGCTACAATACAAACTTCACAGATGATGAACTTCTGAACCAGCTCTCCATGGACATGGTCTACAGTGTTGAATCTGGTGATGATGAAAAATATCTGCAGCTGTGGGTCGACTTCATTGATGAATGGAATGACTATCTGCCTGAAGTACCTCTGTACTCCAACGTTTACTACGATGTCATGAACGACAAGATTCAGAATCTGGAATGCAACTCTCTGTTTGATTTCGATCAGGCAGTCGTATATGCAACAGTTGAATAATTGCTGAATCTGCAGATCATCAAATAGTAATAAGTACCTGAGACCAGCAGGGCAATGCCCTGCTGGTTTGGGTGTCTTACAGGAGTTTCGGTTCTTTATAAATGGATTCTGACAGACAGAACTCATTTCTAAGGAACCGAACAGAAAAAGGAGGAAGGAGCTTTGACAAAGTATATCATTAAGCGTATCGGATATCTGATCCTTGTCTTTTTCATCGTCTCTCTTCTGATGTATATGCTGTACAATCTGATTCCGTCCGACCCGGCAAGGGACCAGCTGGAAGGAATGAAGAGCTCACTTACACCTGAGGCGTATCAGCAGATGTATCAGAATCTGCGCAAACAGATGGGACTCGATGATCATATACTGATCCGTTATGCACGCTGGATGGGGCTGATCCCCAATATGGAAGGGAAATTCTACGGACTGCTGGAAGGCAATTTCGGATATTCCCAGTATTTCAAGAAAAATGTTGTTGAGGTCGTGACCCAGCCGCTGAAAACAACGATCTTCATCAATATATTCGCTACGATCTTGGCACTGGGCATTACGATCCCGCTGGGAATCTACTGTGCGGTGCATAAAGGCGGCAAGATCGATAATTTCACGCAGGTATTTACGATTATCGGCTACAGTATACCGGTATATATCATTGCGCTCGTATTTATATTCATCTTTGCGGTGCTGCTGAGATGGTTCCCGGTATCCGGTATGGGTACACCGGGCGCCCACTACACAGGCATGAAACTGATCCTCGACAGACTGTATTACTTTGCACTGCCGCTGATCGTTATGACGTTCGGATCGCTGGGCGGCATGACGCGTTATGTCAGAGCTGCGATGATCGATGCACTGAGCATGGATCATATCAAAACAGCACGTGCAAAGGGTGTGCGTGAAAAGGCAGTCATTTATTCCCATGCATGGAGAAACGCACTGCTTCCTGTAGTAACACTGATCATTTCATGGTTCCTGGGTATTTTCTCAGGTTCCGTCATTATCGAAAACACATTCAATATTAATGGTATGGGTTCGCTGTATATCAAGGGACTGCAGAACCATGACTATGAGCTTGCGCTTGCAATCCAGATGTTCTATACCGTCGTATCGCTGGTCGGCGCGCTCATCATGGACCTGAGCTACGGTATCGTTGATCCGCGTGTCCATATTGATAAATAAGGAGGGAATATGACAGATCAAAAGAAAAAGCATTCTCTCCTGAGAAACCTGTTCGGAAACAGAAACAAAGAGATCGACATTATGACGGAGGAACAGATCCAGTCACCCGGCAGGATGATGCTGGATAATTTCCTGCATAACCGTCTGGGAATGACCGGACTCATCGGATTCCTGGCGATCTTCCTGTTTGTACTGATCGCACCGCATTTTGTGCCGATCAATCTCGGTGAATCCGACAATACACAGACAAATGTTCCTCCGACATCCACAATGATGAGCTATCCGAAAGAGATGGTTCACAATACGCAGGCGATTGCTTCCGGACCGACCTTCGGTGTCGGCTGTGATAAGGACGGACATATCTATACATGGGGTTATACGAAGATCACCGATGTCATTGATGTCAAAAAGATCCCGCAGGAAGTACTGGATGCGAAGATCGTTGACGTTGCGGCAGGATATGACCACATTGTTGCGCTGGATGAAGACAATCATCTGTATGTCTGGGGAAACACACGTCTCGGACAGGACAGAATACCGTCTGAGCTGAAGCCTTCCCGCACAAAGGGAACACCTGAGATCATTCAGATCGAGGCAGGCTACCAGATCAGCGGTGCGCTGACGGCAGATGGAAAAGCATATTTCTGGGGCAACGGAAATATGGCTGATATTGATGTGAAGAAAGAATATCAGGGCAGGGTGAAAAAGATCGCTATTGCGACATATAACTATTGCCTTCTGCTGGATGACGGAAGTGTTGTTTATGCCGGACTGCAGAAAAACAACGCCTTCACAAAAGTACCGGAAAACCTGAAGAGCGGTGTAGTGGATATCGCTGCCAGCGGCGACACGATGGCTGCAGTGGACGAGAACGGAAAGATCACGGTATGGGGAAATGCCACACACGGTGAGAGAAACGTTCCGGAAACTGACTCCAAACCGGTCGAGCTTTACGGCGGAAGATATCACTATACAGCATTGATGGAAAACGGGGACGTGATTTCCTGGGGAAGCAATTCCCACGGAGAGACAAACGTAACTGCTTCCGTCAACTCCGGTGATATTGAAACGGTATTTGCCGGATTCTATCAGAACTATGCTGTTACAACATCCGGTGATATCCATACATGGGGGCTGAAAGGACATCCTTTGGGAACAGACGATCTTGGAAGAGATATCCTTACACGTATTATTCACGGCGGAAAAACAACCATGACGGTCGGTGCGATCGCAGAGATCATTTCGATCATCGTGGGTGTGATCCTCGGCGCGCTTGCCGGTTATTTCGGCGGCAGGACAGATATGCTGATCATGCGTATATCCGAGATTATCGGCGGTCTGCCTTTCCTTCCGTTTGCACTGCTGCTCAGTGCGATCATCGGAACAAGATTTGATGTTCAGATGCGTATGTATCTGATCATGGTAGTCCTCGGTCTGCTCTCCTGGACGGGCATCTGCCGTCTGATCAGGGCACAGATCCTGGCGGAAAGAGAAAAAGAATTCGTTCTGGCTGCACAGGCTATGGGTGTGCGCGAAGGAACGATCATCTTCAAACATATTCTGCCGAATGTATTGTCGATCCTGCTGGTTCAGGCAACACTCGGCTTTGCGACATGTATGCTGACAGAATCATCCCTGTCTTATCTGGGCTTCGGCATTACGCCGCCGACACCCACATGGGGAAATATGCTTACCGGCGCAAACAACTCGATCGTTATTCAGCAGTACTGGTGGCGCTGGGTATTCCCGGCTTCGATCTTCGGTCTCTGCACGATCTGCATCAATCTGATGGGCGACGCGATCCGTGATGCTGTGGATCCGAAATCGCTCGGACGATGAAAGGAGGAGGGACAGAATGGCTTTGCTAGAAGTAAATAATCTCCATACCTTCTTTCATACAAAACGCGGAACTGTAAAGGCTGTCAACGACGTGTCCTATTCCGTAGAAGCAGGAAAGACACTCGGCCTGGTCGGCGAATCAGGCTCCGGCAAATCAGTATCGGCTATGAGCATTCTGCGTCTGCTTGACGCAAACGGATGGATCGACAGCGGTACGATCATGTTCGACGGACAGGATCTGACAAAGATCTCTCTGAATGAAATGTACAAGATCCGCGGCAACGCGATCTCGGTCATATTCCAGGAACCGATGACATCACTGAACCCGATCTTTACGATCGAGCGTCAGGTCTCGGAACCGTTCATGATCCATCAGGGCATGAATAAACAGGAAGCATCCGCCAAAGCGCTGGAAATGCTAGCGGATGTCAAGATCCCGAATCCGGAAGTTGTTCTGAAGCAGTATCCGCATCAGCTTTCCGGCGGTATGCGCCAGCGTGTCATGATCGCCATGGCACTTGCCTGCCGTCCGAAGCTTCTGATTGCCGATGAGCCGACGACAGCGCTCGACGTTACGATTCAGGCTCAGATCCTGCGTCTGATGAATGACCTGAAAAAGGAAAAGGGCACATCGATCCTGTTTATCACCCATGACCTCGGCGTCATCAATCAGATGGCGGATGACGTAGCTGTCATGTACTGCGGCCAGGTCGTAGAAATGTCTCCGGCAAGAACGATCTTCTCCAATCCGCAGTTCCAGCATCCGTATACGGAAGGATTGTTCCGTTCCATTCCGCGTCTGAATTCAAAACCGAATGAACGTCTGGAATCGATCCCGGGTGCTGTACCGCATCCGCTTGATCTTCCGAAGGGCTGCAAATTTGCGCCGCGCTGCAAATACGCGACGGAAAAGTGCCTTCAGGAAGAACCGAAGCTGGTACGTGTAAATGATAACCAGCAGATCCGGTGCTTCTATCCGGATATGGAGGTGCGCCATGGCTGAGGAGAGAAAAGTCCTTCTCAGGATCACAAATTTAAAACAGTGGTTCCCGCTGAAGAAAAAGGGTGCATTTGTAAAAGCGAATGACGGAATCTCTCTGGATATCTATGAGGGTGAAGTCTTCGGTCTGGTCGGTGAATCCGGCTGCGGCAAGAGCACGTTCGGACGTACGATCCTGCAGCTTTACAAACAGACAGACGGAAGAACGATGTACTATGGCAGAACACTGGATGATATCGCTCCGAACTATGTCATTGATACGATCCGCAATCTTCCGAAGCTGAAGGAAAAGATCTTCGTTGAGGAAGAAAAGAAAAACAAGCTCGAAGAAGAATATGCAGGTCTGAGTGAAACAGAGCAGTATGAAAAGCATGCGGCGCTGGAACAGGCCCGCAAAGAAGCCAATGATGCGCTTCTGAATGTTGCCAATATCGTCGGCGGCCTGATGACGGCAGATGATCTGACGCCGGTCAGGAAGGCATATGAAACATGGTATGAATATGCGAAAAAGCGCCGTGACCTGCGTGAAGAACAGGCTCAGACACGCGCAAAGCGTGAAGATGCTGAGTTCAGAAACAAAAATCTGAGTTCTTATGATTCGAAGCTGAATTCGTATGAAAAGGAACTGAAGGAACTGGATGAGAAGATCGCTGCCAGCAAATCTGTGATCGATGATCTTCGCGAACAGTACCGGAACCAGCCTGATTTTGCGAAATACGAAGCACTGAGAGATGACGGCATCGATCTTGCACGTCTGGAATACAACGAGATCAGACTGCTGAGAAGAGATCTGCAGATCGTGTTCCAGGATCCGTATTCCTCATTGAACCCTCGTCTGACGATCGGTCAGATCATCGGCGAAGGTCTGATGGCGCATAACCTGTTCTCGAAAAACTCTCCGCGCATGCAGGACTATATTCTGAAAGTCATGGATGAATGCGGACTGGCTCCTTATTTCCTGCATCGTTTCCCGCATCAGTTCTCAGGCGGCCAGAGACAGCGTATTTCCATCGCAAGAAGCCTTGCGGTCAAGCCGAAGTTTGTTGTATGCGATGAAGCGGTATCCGCACTGGACGTTTCGATTCAGTCGCAGATCATCAATCTTCTGCAGGACCTGCGTGAAAAACAGGATCTGACCTATCTGTTTATCACACATGACCTTTCAGTCGTTAAATATATCAGTGACCGGATCGGTGTCATGTATCTCGGAAACATGGTAGAACTTGCAGAGTCAGAGGCTCTGTTCGCAAAACCGATCCATCCTTATACACAGGCGCTGATCGCAGCGATCCCGACAACAGATCCGGATGCTTCAAAAGAACTGCAGATCCTGGAAGGAGACATTCCTTCTCCGGTCAATCCTCCGAAGGGCTGCAAATTCCATACGAGATGCCGCTACTGCACGGATATCTGCAAGCACGTTGTGCCGGCATGGACAGAGATCGAACCGAACCACTTTGTTGCATGTCATCATCCGCTCCTGGATGGCCTTGACATCGAGAAGAAGTAACGATGTTCTGGCAGGGTAAGGTCGACAGAGCGGTCCGGTATCAGCAGGAACAGAAGGAAAAGCTGGAAGCTGAGAAAAAAGAATACAGCGGAGAAAAGCTGTATGAACCGTCATATGCCGAAGAAATGGAAAAAGGCGACATGATGGCGATGATGCTGGCAGGGTGTCTGACGATTCTGCCGGTATGTGCCGGTGCTTTGCTGGTGATCGTTCTGGCAGGAATGCTGTTCATGAGAGTATTCTGAAAATTGTTTCACAGCAGTCTGATTTTACGGAATCAGCTGCTTTTTTATATTTTCCGGCAGGGTTGTATCAAAAATCGAATAAAAACAGTACTCTTTCAAGGAGATTTCCCGGGAAATTCTTTGAAAGAAATGTAAAAAAAGCATTTATTCATGAAAAAACATTTTAAAACAAATTAAAAAGGGTTTCTTTACTGAGAAACTGCATATATAATGCTTTCATTGAACAGTGACTGTTCAAGTGAAAAGAGAGGGAAAGATATGAACAAGAAACTTTTCGTAACAGCTCTCAGTTCTCTGCTCGCAGTATCTGCACTGGCAGGATGCAGCGGTGGCAGTTCCGCACCCGCTGGTTCAACAACACCTGCTCCCGGTGCTACAGCTACAGCTGAAGCAGCAGGCGGAGAGGAAAGCACTTCACCGAAGATTCTGAGATTCGGATGCTCCGGCTACGACATCGTTCTGAATCCGATCCTGTCCAGCAACGTTTATGATGGTTGGGCAAACGATCTGATCTTCCAGGGCCTGACAAGAACAAATCCTGAGGGTGAATACATCGAGGGCTATATTGTCGACTCCATCGAACTTTCAGAAGACAAACTCACATACACATTCACACTGAAAGACAACGTTACATTCTCTGACGGTTCACCGATGACAGCTGAAGACGTTGTATTCACTTACATGACAATGAAGGATCCTGACTATACAGGTCCTCGTTCCGGTGTTGCTGCTACATATGACAGCGTTGAAGCTATCGACGATACACATGTAGCATTCCACATGGTTGCTGCTTCACCTGCTAACCTGCAGAACTTCACATACGGCGTTCTGTCCAAGGCTCACTATGAATACAGCAGCATGGAAGAATTCGAAGCTAAGAACAATGATCCGATGGGAACAGGCCCGTTCAAGCTCGAATCCGCACAGGCTAAACAGTACATCAACCTCGTTAAGAACGAGAACTTCTGGGATACAGAAAACGCTCCTAAACTGGATGGCGTTCAGTTCCTGGAAGTCAGTGAAGAAGCTCTGCTTCCTGCACTGCAGAACAAGGAAATCGACTTCGCTCAGCCTGCTGCTAAGCTCGAGAATGTAGAAGCTGTTGAAGAAATGGATGAAACACACCTCGTAAGCTACCTGGCTAACGGCTACACATTCATGTGCTTCAACACAACAAGACCTACTCTGGAAGACGTAAAAGTTCGTCAGGCTCTTGTTTATGCACTGGATCGCCGCAGCTTCCTGACAGCTGAATACGGTTCCGATGAACTGGTTGCTCTCGGTATGTGCCCGATCTCCAAGACATCCTGGGCTTACCCTGGTGATGATGAGCTGAATGCTTATGACTATGATCTCGATAAGGCAGCTGCACTTCTTGATGAAGCTGGCTGGAAAGATACAGACGGCGACGGCGTCCGTGATAAGGATGGCAACAAGCTCGCTCTTGACTGGCTGGTTTATCCTGAAGCTACATGGCCTGGAACACTGTCCGGCATGGCTTATGACAGCTGGAAGCAGATCGGTGTTGAACTCAACATCAAGACTCTCGACTTCAACACAGTTGCAGAAACAGCTATGGATGCTGCACCTGGCGAAAAAGACTTCGACATTTACACAATGGGCTTCTCTCTGAGTGCTGATCCGGATCCGACAGGCGGACTGTTCGACTATGACGCATACAGCGCAGGCGGATACAACGCTTCCGGTTTCTATGATGAAAGATCTCAGGAACTCATCAAGCTCGGCCTTGCTGAATTTGATCAGGACAAGCGTGCTGAAATCTATAAGGAATGGGCTATTCGTCAGAATGAACTTCTGCCGACTCTGATTGTAGCTTACCGTTCTGAAATCTGGGCTATCAACGACAACGTTCACGGCCTCGATGACATCGCTGTCTACACATCTTGGACAGACCTGATTAAAGACGTAACTATGGACTAAGCTGCAGTTATTCTGAACTGCTAGTGTAAACACAAACATCGGCAGCGCATTTGCCCTCAGGCGGCGCTGCCGATTCGTTCATTTAAAGAAATCCCTGAAAATCTTCTGATATTCAGTGGATTTTGAGGGTTTTCTTTAAGAAAGGAGCTTAACATGAAAAATTATGTGATCAGACGACTCCTTCAGATCATCCCTGTATTCCTGGGCATTCTGTTTATTCTCTTCTTTATTATAGATAAAGCGCCCGGTAGTATCGTTTCGAACATTATGGACCCTACCATGACACCGGAACTCAAGGCTGCTCTGCTGGAAAAACTTGATCCGAACCTGCCTTTTTACCAGAAATTCTGGAACTGGCTGGTACAGGCTGCCCATGGAAACTTTGGCTATTCTTCCAAGCATTTCAAGCCTGTTATCGATGTCATCGGAGAAAACATCGGCGTAACATTTGCTCTGTCTTTGACAGCATTGATCATTGCAATGATGATCGGTATTCCTGCCGGCATCATCAGTGCTACAAAACAGTACTCTGCAATTGATAACTTCCTGACAGTATTCTCACTGCTTGGCTTGGCGCTTCCTACATTCTTTGCAGGATTGCTGATGCTGAAGGTCTTTGCGGTAGAACTGAAATGGTTCCCGACTTTTGGATTTATCAGTTCAACGAATATCAATGCTGATTTCTGGACCAAGCTCGGTGATCATGCGTATCACCTGGTTCTTCCTGCATGCGTTCTGGGTCTTGCTGAAACAGCAAGCTTCATGCGTTATACACGTTCCAGTATGCTGGAAGTTATCCGTTC
>DMBB01000024.1 GCA_003446295.1 Erysipelotrichaceae bacterium | reverse complement strand
CCGGCAGTTTGCTTCTGGTCAGTTGCGCGTCAATCATGGCCGCGTTGTACCGGGCTGTTTTGGGAAGTATTTTCGGTTTATACCTGAACATTTCCAGATCATTGATACTTCCCGGCGTCTCTGTCACGATATCCAGGCGGACTCTTTTCTCGTCCTTGACTCCGATGATGATCTCTTTTTCCGAATCCACATAATGGATTCCTTCGGTATCGATTTCAGGATCAATTCTGCTGATCAGCTCTCTGCATAATTCAATATCAGAAGTGAGAACATATTTGAAGATGAGATCGTTGGTGAAGCCGAGGGCTTCATATTTCTGTTCCAGTTCTTTCATAAGTTCCTCCTCGAGCCTTATATTTGCATCAACCCTCGGAAATCTTCGCACGATCAGAAAAATTCATTATTTCACTGGCGCAAATTCTGTACAGAGAAATATGGATAATGAAACCGTCAGAAGGAAGGAGCAAATCTATGAACACAGAAAAAGCAATCAGAAGAATCAATGAACTCGGCGCAAAGGCTCCCCTGAATGAGGAAGAGGAATTCGAATATACCGAACTGCTCTCAATGATGATTGAAGAGACAAAAGAAACACGTTACATGGTGGAGCTGGGCGGTTATTACTATGAGAAAAGAATCTTTGACAAAGCGCTCAAATATTATGAGATGGCATATACATACGGCGATGAATGGGTCGCGGAAGGTCTGGGCTATATCTGGTACTATGGCAGAACCGGTGAAACCGATTATGACAAAGCCTTCTTCTATTTCAGCAAATCCGCTGAACAGGGTCATCTGAAATCGAAGATCAAGGTTGCCGACATGTACAAAAACGGCTATGCCGTGGAAAAGAATTATCCGAAATACGTTGAAATCATTGAACAAATGCAGAAAGAGATCGGAGATCCCAAAACCGTCGGAGACCCGTATTCCGAAGTTTATACAAGACTGGCACGGATCAGAAAAGACGAAGGCAGAATTGACGAAGCGGTTGAACTCTATCATAAGGCAAGATGGTTCCAGGAACAGAGAATCCGCTGGACTCATTTCTTCGGCGACCGCAACATCATGAAGTGGATGATCGAGGATCTCTATACAATGATTGAATTCGATCCCAATGACTTCGGTCTCTATGATCTCTATTTCATTCTGAAAGCTCCGGTCACAGTCACCTTCCGCTATCTCAGAAAGAAATATACCGTGTCCGTTGTTGAAACAGAGGAAGGCAATGCCATCCGTTTTGAAAAGCAATGGTACAAAACCATTGATGACTTCTTCGAAAAAGCCAATATCAAAGGGACATTGCTGGTGGATCTGTATAAAGATGTATATGGTTTTGAGGTGATTCATGGAAATCATTAAGATCAAAGATTCCCGGTATACCGACTATGAGAATCTTCTGCTCAGAAGAGACTCCCTGAAAAAAGAAGGCGAACAGTATTATGTGAAGTATCTTGCCCTCTTCGGCGAGCTGATCAATGATGTGTTCCGTTTAAAGATTGAATGCATCGCAAAAAAGAAGAAAATCGCCTACTGCCAGGCAAAAGCCAACCGCAATGAGCCGATCAATGCGGACGAGCTGGAACGGTATATCTCATCCGTCATGGCATCTTATCAGGAACAGCTCGAAGAGATGATTGCGGCCGCAAAAGCTGCCGGAGATTCAACGGCGATCACCTTCGCGGAAGAGCGTAAGATCAAGGAGACATACCGGTATCTGGCAAAACTGATCCATCCGGACAGAAGACCGGATCTGGCGGATGAGGAAACAATCAAAGAGCTCTGGAAACAGATTGTGATTGCCTATACGCACAATCAGCTGGATGATCTGATGGAGCTGAAATTCAAGACTGAAACCTGGCTCAATGAGCACGGCAAAGGCAATCCGGATATTGAAATCCCCGACATTGAGGAAAAGATTGAAAAGCTTCTGGATGAGATTGAAAAAATCCTTTCCTCTCTGCCCTACCAATACCGTTTCGTCATCAATGATGACAATGAGATTGCATCTAAAAAACAGCAGCTGAATGATGAGCGGAAATCCTATGAAGCGTATTCAAAACAGCTGGATGAAGTACTGAATTCATTTCCTGTTATGAGGTTTGTTTCATGAAAAACGAAATCACCGTAAAACCTGAATCCCTGGTGTCACTGATCGATGAGAAAGGAGTCTCTGAGGTCATCCGTCCTCTGGTGAAGGAGATTCACCTCTTTGACACCTATGTCGCAGGCACCTCCCATCTGAAAGACCCTTCCCCTCTGGCCAAGGTTAAACCGGATGACAAGCTGATCCTGGTCAGGGAAGAAAACCGCTTTGATGATAATGCCATCGCTGTCATGAATGAAGCGCGTGAAAAACTCGGTTACGTTCCCGAGAAGGACAATATTGTTTTCTCAAGGCTCATGGATGCCGGGAAATGCCTGAGCGCAAAAGTCATATCCGTGAAATACCAGGAATACTTCACAAAGATATCCATTTCCATTTATCTGGCGGATTATTGAAATCACAGAACGGCAGCTCCGTTCTGTTTTTCATATCTTTATCAAATTCAATGAAATATAATACACGGTGGAGGTTTTCCATATATGGGTCTGATTATATTGGCCTTGCTGGCAAGTTTCATACCGTCACTGATATTCTTCTTCTGGTTCAGAAGCGCGAACAAGGATCAGGATTACCGGAAGGAATGCACAAGCACGCTGCTCAACGGTCTGTACAGTGTGATTCCTGTTTGCTGCATGTCCGCACTCTTCGCCCTTTTCAAAAATCTTGTTCTGAAAGACCATGTTCCCGTGCTGGTGCTTGAGGCATTCAGAACCTTCGTCATTGCGGCGGTTGCGGAAGAGCTGGTCAAGTTCTGGCTTGGGAAAAAGCATATCAAGGCGCGCGGACTCCTTTGCAGCAAAATTGAAGTCATCGCCTTAATGACCATCATCGCGTGCGGCTTCAACATTACCGAATCATGCGTTTATGCCATCGGTTCCAATGTCATCACAGTTCTGGTCCGCGGTGTGTGCGCACTGCATGAATTCTACGGTCTGATGATGGGTTTCTGGTATGCGAAATATATTGAAACCGGAGAGACGAAGTACAAGGTTTTTGCCATCCTGATTCCGATCCTGCTGCACGGATTGTATGACTTCTCATTAAGCAAAGATCTTCTGGCACTTTCAGACAACATGGCCTTCCTTCCCTTCGGAGTCATTCTGGTCACATGGATCATCGGCATCCGCTTCCTGATCAAAACTGTCAAGGGAAAGAAAGACGGCTCATTCCTCTTTCCGTTATTGAACATTGAGAGTATTCTCGGATAAGTGAAACAGTGAGTGTTCCGCAGGGAACGCTCTTTTTTCATCTTAAAAACTAATACGCACGAATCTGTTATGATGAAACAGGAGGTGAGCGCATGAAGGATGACAATGTAAAGATTGAACAGCGTCTTCAGAACATGAAGAATATCTATTTAAAGGCGGGAAAAATCCTGGATGAGCTGCCTGATGCGATTCCTTCAAAGATCAGAGTCACACTCAAGGAAAAGATCCTCGGTGACAGCGATCTCAAAAAACTCATGGAAGGCATCGATGAGCACAGACCTCCAAGACTCTTCCTGATTGGAAGAACCGGAGTGGGGAAAAG
>DMBB01000335.1 GCA_003446295.1 Erysipelotrichaceae bacterium | reverse complement strand
ATGACCGAAATTGTCTACTGAAAAAGGCTTCCCGCTAAGGGCCAGGACTGCTCATAGCGGGAAGTCTGATGATCTCTATTTAATACTTTCACAAACTTTTCGGTCGTTTGCTTCAAATATGCGGCATCCTACTTGACTGCCGGGCTGATCTTTGCCTTACTGTATTTGCTGTTCAGTGTCTTCGCCTTCACTGCGCTGACTTTGACCTGATATCGTTCACCTTTCTTCAGCTTTTTCACGACGATCTTGCTGCCTGACACCTTATAGGTCTTCGTCGTCCATTTTTTCGTGCCCTTGATCCGGTACTGGACTTTATAGTTTGTGATGTTGTCCGCCTTTTTGCCCTTCAGTGCAACGGTCAGTTTGCCTTTTCCGGCTTTCATGCTTTTGATCACAGGCTGTGCCGGTTTGGCACCGATCTTACCGCTGGTCTTGACTTTGCTGTAAGCGCCGGCAATCTTGATTCCATAGGCATCATTACCTGCAGTAGCCCGCACTTTAACCTGATACTTCTTCCCATTTTTCAGTTTCTTGAGGACGAGTTTGTTCGATTTTGCTTTAAATGACTTTGTCTTCCAGCTCTTCGTGCCCTTGATGCGATATTCTACATCATAGCCCTTCACACCGGAAGCTTTCTGGTCTTTCACCGTGATCGTCAGACTGTTTTTCCCGTCAGACAGACTTTTGATCGTCGCTTTGACCGGGACGATCGTAAAGTGGAAGTCCATCTCCCCGGTATAGATCGGATCGTTCGATTTTGCTGTAGCAATGGCCGTTGCGGCCCCGCACTTTTTATTGTTTTTATACTTCACAGTATAGTGTTCCGGGGCTATGGTCTGATCAAATGTATCCATGACAACAAGAGGCGGTTTCTGGGCTTTTCCGGTATAAACGAATTCTTCGGTTCCGAAGTCCCCTCCCATGATCTCCAGTTTCTTAACAGACAGCGGAACGACCGAAGTCCCTGCGCCTTCTACTGTCACATACAGATTGGCACTGCCTACGCCTTTGGCTTTGATCGTGGCTCTGAAAGGATCGGACGGATCTTTTACTACATCGAAGATCGTATCTCCGCCTTCCGAGAGAGTCCATTCGCAATCAGGCTGTATGGCATCGGGAACGTGTCCTTTGAAGGATACCCGCAGGGTGGACTGATCTTCCTCAGCCAGATCTAACGTTGTTTCTCCTGAAACTCTCATGCTGATATCCGGCTGCAGCTCACAATAGCCTTTGATCGGAAAATTGTCAAATACCATGACATCGCTCGTTTCATCAAACATTTTTTTCCGCAGCGTCTTATCGGTAAAATCATACCATTTGCCTCCGGAGAACATGAAGCTTTCACCTTTGTTTACGACAGCTTCCATCCAGGTTGTGTCACCCATTGCCTTTGCAAAGATCTCGTTAAGAGCCATCGGCAAATTGACCGCATACTGACCATCCGGCGTGATCTGAGTCTGAACGATGGAATATTTCTGCCCTTTCTGGATCCGGACCGGAGCGTCCAGATTCATCTTGTGGAATCCGCCATAGGCATATTCCTCCTCGACACTGGTGACAAACATACCATCTGTCGGATCCTTGACTTCATCCGGAAGCAAGTAAATATCACTCTTTACTCTGGTTCCCGGGAAGGATGTCATACACGAGACCGAATGAAGGAGTGCAGATTGAGGTGCTTTGAAAACATTGGCTGTAATGGTCCCATCATCGACAGCAGCTGCTTCCATGTCGACTGCCGGCATGTAGTCATGCGCATCGACCCAGAACTTGTTATTGATTTCCTCATGGTTCAAGTCGAAGTCGAGGGCTTCCGGTGAGTCCAGCGTCTGATCGTAGTAAGACAGCCAGAAGTAGCCGGTATGCTCGCCTTCATCATTCTCAAGACCCCATCCGGGACCTCTGTTCGGGAACTCTTCCTCCTCGGATCCCCAGCTGTTCTTTACGATCCATGCACCGTTGAGCAGGTTGCCTTCCTTGTCCTTTGGCTCATGCCCCTTGATGAAATTCGTTGCCGGATAATCATCATCCCATCCGACGATGGTGACACAATGATTGGCTCCTTCCGTCGGATCGTAGGTGTAATGCGCCCAGTTCGTGCTGATATACTGTCCGTCACCAGCCTCCTGGCTAGGGGACGACGTGTCTGCACAGAAGCCGATCTGTACAGCACGGTTGTGCATCAGCATCTCTTTGATCGCCTTCGTTCCTTCCTCGTTGTATTCGTATTCTTCGGTGTCTTCGTCTCTATGCGCCGGCGAAGGGAGCAGATAAGACTCTTTGAGTTCAAATGTCTGCAGGAAGCGATAATCTTCCGGAAGCGACCAGTCATCTTCATCATCGTAACAGTATTTGGTAGGAACACCGTCTACCATCCTGAATTCTTCCGACTGATCTTTCCCCATGTATCTCAGCGTGTATCCGTCTGTTATATCGATGCCGTTATCCTCGACGACCGGCCCGATCCCGGATGCAAACAAACTGGTCGCCAGAAATGACAGCCCGCCCATATTCAGCTTATCTGCAAGGGATACATTCGCTTCTGAGTGAGATCCTTCTCCGTTCTGTGGATTGGCCGGATCGTTGATCGCATTGCATACGAAGTATGCCAGATGCTTTTCAGAAAGATCAAGCGTATCTTTGGTGAAATTCCCTCTGGTCTCCGGATTCCCCAGAATACTGGTTTCGGCTGCCGCGATCGCTGCAAATCCCCAGCAGGTCCCGAATGGGTTCTGGAACTTGACCGGAGTGACATAACTGGTATCTCCTTCTCCATCCTCATCTGTGTCAACACTTCTGAGGTCGAATGAGGAAGGCATCCCGTCATCTTCACTGCTCTTCAGCATGGCTTTCTTTGATGTATCAGCAAAGGGATCATCAGTATGATCCCGGATCTGACTAGCGATCTCATCCAATGAATCATTCCCCTGTCCGGGATCGACAGATCCGTCAGCATTTCCTTCTGCGAATGCAACCAAAGGAATCATGGTAAATACCATGGCTGCCGACAGAATCACTGCAAGCATCGTCTTTCTCATCATGTTCTCCTTTTCAAAAACTCTGCAACCCTTGATCACTTCCGAACCCTAATGTGAATCTGAATCCAGATATGCAGGCGGATTCGCTTTCATTCTCATTGAGATCCTGTTTTGTCATATGAATGACGGCTCACCGTCATAGGCTCATTATATCAAACAGCTCATGTTTCCGGAAGCCATTATCCACAAAGAGGGATTGGACAGCTGATCATTTGACGATCA
>DMBB01000318.1:1653-3446 GCA_003446295.1 Erysipelotrichaceae bacterium | reverse complement strand
TTTATGAATCGGTGGAAAAATACTCCGTCCTCAGAGCGATGGCCGCAATCGAAAAATGCGATGCTGCGCTGTTTGTGATCGACGGGGAAAAGGGTATCCGTGAACAGGACAAGCATATCGGCGGCTACGCCAGCGAAGGCGGCAAACCGGTGATCATCGTTGTCAACAAATGGGATGCGGTGGAAAAAGACGAGCGGACAATGAACGAATTCACAGCCAGGATCCGCACGGAATTCGCGTACCTCTCATATGCACCGATCGTATATGTATCTGCCAAAACAAGACAGCGCGTCAATACCATCATCCCGGAAGTTGACAGGGTCGTCGGAAACGCACGCAGAAGGATTCCGACAAATGTCCTGAATGAAGTGATCGCAGATACGCAGATCACAACACCTGCACCTGCGCGCAACGGCAAGCGTTTCCGCATTTACTATGCAACGCAGGTTTCCGTACAGCCTCCGACATTTGTTCTGTCCTGCAACGATCCGAAACTGATGCATTTCACTTATGAGCGTTTTATTGAGAATCAGCTGAGGCAGGCGTTTGACTTTGAAGGCACGCCGATCAAGCTGATCACAAGAAAGAAGATCACAGAATGAAAACAGTAATACTCGGAACAGGCAGCTGGGGTACAGCATTATGCCAGGTCCTGACAGACAACGGTCAGGATGCTGTGATGTGGGGCATTGACCGGAATGAAGTCGATGATATCAACCTGAATCACCGCAACAGCAAATACTTTGATACACCTGTATCGGAAAAGGTGAAGGCGTTCAGTGATCTCAGCGTCGCAGCGGATGCGGATGTCATACTGCTTGGCGTTCCGACAAAGGCACTTGAAGCAGTGATCACAAACGCTTCCGGATATCTGACAAAAAAGGTCATCGTGATCAATGTCGCAAAAGGTTTCCATCCGGAAACACATGAACGGCTCTCTGAAGTCATACGCAGAGTCATGCCGGCAGATAAACTGGAAGCAGTCGTATCGCTGATCGGACCTTCCCATGCTGAGGAAGTCATACAGAGGATGCTGACAGCGGTCAACGCAGTCTCCGTCAATGAAGAATCTGCCAGGACGATCCAGCACATGTTCTCCAATGATTACTTCCGTGTATACAGGAACACGGATGAGATCGGTGCTGAATCAGGCGTTGCCATCAAAAACATCATGGCGATCGCCAGCGGCATTCTGACAGGTGTCGGAGAAGGAGACAATGCCAAAGCAGCGCTGATGACAAGAGGTCTTGCTGAGATGACAAGATTCGGCATTGCCCTGGGCGGAAGAAAAGAAACGTATCTTGGACTGGACGGCGTAGGGGATCTGATCGTCACCTGTACATCCAGGCATTCCAGAAACTTCCAGGCCGGCTATGAGATCGGACTGGAGAACGGGGCAGAGGATTTCCTGAAGCGCAATACCAAAACAGTCGAAGGAATCTTCGCCTGCAAAGCTGTTCATGATGAAGCACATGCCAGAGGAATATCCATGCCGATCACGGATGAAGTATATGCGGTATTGTTTGAAAACAAAAAGCCGAAGGATGCCATCCATGATCTCATGAACAGGGAACTGAAAGCAGAAAATCTGTAATAAGAGGCTTCGGCCTCTTTTTGCTGTTTGCAGAGAACACTCATGCATCATGCACAGACTTGGTTTATGATGAAGATATGAAACGGATGCGCAGACTCATCAGACAGATCATGGCAATGCTTTTCATCTGTACAGCAGCACTGGCTGCCGTATTTGTGCTGAGCCCCCAGACCGGACGTGTGATCATCGAACTGATCAG
>DMBB01000318.1:0-1522 GCA_003446295.1 Erysipelotrichaceae bacterium | reverse complement strand
GATGAGAAATATTATCCGTATTACGGTCTTCTGAATGATGATCAGAAGCTTGTTTATCAACAGGCATACAGGGAAGTGCTGGCCATGGACGCGGAGATCGAACCAGAGATCAGGATCTCGGAGGAAGATGTATCTGAAGCCGCAATGGCATTGCTGTATGACCATCCGGAGCTGTTCTGGCTTGATACAGCCTTCAGTTACCAGTACACGGAAGATCATGTGTGCACAAAACTGATCATGGTGTTCAACAGCACAGCTGATAATATTGAAGAATCAAAGAAGCTGTTTGATGAAAGCACAGATGCCATTATCCGTTCGGCTATGAACTGTACAAGTGATTATGAAAAAGAAAAGCAAGTCCATGACGCACTGCTGGATCAGACAGGATATGACATTGAAACCTCGCTGAACCAGAGTGCATACAGCGCGCTCGTATCGCATTCTACAGTCTGTGCAGGCTATGCAAAGGCATTCCAGTACATCATGACGAAGCTTTCGATACCCTGTTACTATGTCACCGGATACGCGGAAGGCGAACATGCCTGGAATACGATCATGCTGGATGGGGAATTCTATAATGTGGATCTTACCTGGGATAAAGGCTCCCTGTCAGGCTATGACTATTTCAATGTGCCGGATTCCCGTTTCCTGGAAACTCACACCAGAAGCGGCAGGTCACTGGAACTGCCCGCATGCACCGGGACACAGTATGCATACTGAAACAGGAATGATGGCTGTATATGAATCGTCAAAGATCATTTATCTGATAAAGAGGAAATAGAGGAGAGAACAAATGAAACAGGAACTGGAACCTTTGTTTACGCCATGGAAGATCGGCTCATGTGAGATCAAGAACAGGATCGTTCTGACTTCAATGGGCGGAACCAATCTGCTCGGATGGATGGAAAAACATCATTTTGACAAAGCAGGCGCAGACTTTATTCTTGAAGCCGCAAAGAACAATGCCGGTCTTGTACTTCCCGGCTGTCAGCCGGTCAGGAATCCGATGTTCGGAGAATGGCTGTATGAGAATGAAAAGATGTACAAAGATCTGGCTGAATGGATGCCGGAATTTCACAAGACAGGCGCAAAGCTGTTTGTGCAGCTGACAGCAGGTTTCGGAAGATCCTTTACGGTTTCTGCGTTGATGGAAAAACTGTATCAGAATCCTGCTTTGCGGAAGATCGCCAGACCTGTCATGGACCTTGACAGGATCTGTGCATCCGCTTCCCCGTCACCCAACAGATGGAGCGATGTGATCCCATCGAGGGAAATGACGATAGCGGAGATCCATGAGTATATCGACGCATTTGCAAGATGCGCTGTTCTGCTGAAAAATGCAGGCGTTGACGGCGTAGAGATCCATGCTGTGCACGAAGGGTATCTGCTTGACCAGTTCACACTGAAATACGTCAACCACAGAACAGATGAATACGGCGGTTCATTGGAGAACCGTTACCGCTTTCCTGCTGAGATCGTCAAAGCAATCAAAGCTGTCTGCGGAAATGATTTCCCTGTATCA
>DMBB01000137.1 GCA_003446295.1 Erysipelotrichaceae bacterium | reverse complement strand
TACTGCCATGGAAATGACGGCTTCTTCTGTTTGACAGACTGATGTCGAGACTCCACTGTGTACCATCCAATATTGATAGATCTACATATCGCTTTTTCCATTCATGAAGATACAGTTTGTCATATAGAGTATCGACTATCTGATTCCATTTATCCGTTGTAATTTGTATATCATCCGATATTTCAGAAAAGCCAGGATATTTCATGACATATTACCTAAAGACTATTTCATTTTTTACTGATCGTTATGTCAGTATAACCATATAAATATCCGCCTATCGATAATTCGATTGCTTTCACGATATCTCTGTAATCTTCAGCCAAATCTTTTTTAGGTGTTAATAGTACTGGGGACGCCCCAAAATCTTTATGACAATCATTGCAGTAACGTGATGGCATAATATCAATTATCTGACCGTTTACTTCTGCAGAATAGATACAGCATCCTCCTAAAGCCCATTTTCCTTCATCCAGTTTCTTCTGCATTTCTGCATTGTTTAGCGGATAACCATAAATATATCTTGCAGTATTCGTACTGCCGCAGCGCGGACATTTGATCTGAGCTTTTTGGTTGTGCACAGTAAACGTGAGATTATATGGCAATCCTTCTGCCTGGCCATCATGTTCTGACATATCAAGTATGATCTTGTTCTCTTTCGCAGATCGTCTCAGAGCATTGTCCAGTTCAAAGAAATCCAGATCTTCATAACCTGACTTTTTTGCAAGCTCATATGTACTTGTTACTGTTCCGTCCTCACATTCACGAAGATCTTCTATCAAGTACTCAGCAAGGTTTCTAATTTCGGAATCAGAATAATTTTGACGCATATACACTTTCTCCTATCACGTTTGACCACATTTCTGTCATTAAATGTTTTCTTCTTACACTATCATTCTATTTACCGCTGAAAAGCAATGGGTCGCCAGTTGGATGACATATACAGAATTCAACCAATTATTCCTTATTGACATTATCACCCATAAACAATACTTTTTTTTATGCCAGCAACCTCCTAAATCAATTTAAATGGTTTTAGTTACCTTTTGATTTATCGAACCAGTAAACAGCAATATTAATTCATAGTGCTAATGAAAACCCGAACAGTACGGATACACCATTCATTTCATACGAACACATTGTTCTGCTGTGAATAAAGCAAAAAAGCAATGTGCGAATAAGACACATTGCCTGGAGAAATATATTGTATCTGTTTTGAGGTATCGTCTCAGGTTTCTCAGCCCATGAGACCTGCTGCGATCGGATAACCTACAGCTACTGTAATGATGACAGCGATGATCATGACCAGTGAGCCGTATTTCAGGATCGTTGTGGAATCAGTCCAGCCGGAGCCGATGGAGATCGCTACAGAAGGCATAGCCGGAGGAGCTGCGAATGCATATCCGCCCATCATACCGATGATGCAGCATACAGCTGCTGCTGAGATGGAACCGCCCATGGAAAGGCATACCGGAGTGGCGATGCTTGTGACGACTGTAATCGTTACGATATTGGAGGAAAGATTTGTCTGTACGGCAGCCCACAGTGTGAAGAGAATGACCAGAGCAAGCGGCGCCATACCGGATGTGACAGGTGACATGACTGAAGCAAGATATGAATTCAGTTCTACGCCTTCTGCTGTCATGGCAGATCCGAGTGCCAGTGTACCGGCACACATGATCAATGCAGGCCAGGATACGCTCTGCTTCATGACCTGATTGAAGTCAAGTAGAGGCTTGCCTTCATCTGTCAGGATGGACATGAGGATAATGCCAACCAGCGGTGGGAATGCAATGGTCTTGCTGTTGATGAACTGATAGACTGCAGGAAGCGATTTCTGGATGAAGCTGGGTGCGATCCAGAGGAATACGACCATGGCAAATACTGCCAGGATCAGTTTTTCTTTGCGTGACACAGAGCCTTCCATTTTTTAGTGAGCTCAGATCAATGTCTCTTATGGAAGATGTATCAGGCCGCATAACGAAGCGGAATGCGAAGAACATACCGATATATGTCAGGATACCGACAGGTACTGCGAATGCCATGTAGTCTCCATAGCTGATCGTTGTTCCTGTAGCTGTCTGGTATGCACCGATAGCCAGCGGGCCGTATGCATGTCCGATCGGCGTCATGCCGGAAGCGATGCCGCAGCAGCATACCAGTCCGATGATCAGCATTGTACCGAAGCCATCACCCTTTTTGATGTGCAGCAGTTCGCACATTTCTTCCATAATCGGCAGCATCACTATGAACAGTACAGACGGTGAGATAAAGCATCCGATTGCTATGATCGCTGTGAAGAACAGGAAGGTCAGCTGCCAGGGTCCTTTCTGGGCCAGTTTGTTTGTAACAAAGCCGACTGCAATGCGCTTGATGATCGTTGTTTTTGTGAGTGCTCCGGCTACAACGAAGCTGAAGAGCAGGAAGGCAAATGTATTGTTTCCGAAGGAAGCCTTCAGGATAGTGTTCATGGACAGTGAAGGAACACAGGCAAGTCCGAGTATACTGGTATAAAAAAGTTGCTGAGACGGGAGTGATCGGGTAACACTGATACAGGAACAAGCCATATCGCCGATGCGATCTTAGGCGTATTAATGATCACTCATACATCCTTGAATTGAAAGACGATCCACTGCGCAGAACGCAACAACTGAACAGTCCGCCGGGTACAGTACAAAGCCCGGCGGACTGTTTATTATTGAAGCGGCTCTCTTCAGCGTTCGGATGGTTCTCAGCTCCATTTAATTGGCTCTGGAAATACGTCGTATTCAGCCTTATGATAGTCTGCAAATACATATCCGGTAATTGAAA
>DMBB01000145.1 GCA_003446295.1 Erysipelotrichaceae bacterium | reverse complement strand
CCGAATGACGGGTTGTTGTAGTGCGTTCCGATCCTGGGATCCAGTCCGACGCCCTGTATGATCTCCTTGGTACTCAGACCGCGTATTTCCGCATATGTATCCAGTTCATTGAAATATGCGACACGCAGCGCCAGATATGTATTGGAGAACAGCTTGATGGCTTCTGCTTCCGTGGAGCCTGTAAACAGGACAGGAATGTCCTCTTTCAATGCGCCTTCCGTCATTAACCTTGCAAATTCTTTTGCCCGTTCGCTGCGTTCACCGACAACGATCCTGGAAGGATACAGATTGTCATACAGAGCCTTGCCTTCACGCAGGAATTCGGGGCTGAAAATAATGTTGGAGGTATGATATTTCTCACTGATATCCTTTGTATATCCGACAGGGATCGTGGATTTGATGATGATCACTGCCTCCGGAGCAGTCTTCAGGATCGTTTCGATCGCATTTTCTACACTGCTCGTATCAAAGTAATTTCTGTCCGGATCATAATTTGTCGGAGTCGCAATAATAATATAAGAGCAGTCTTTATACGCTTCTTCAGCATTTGTTACAGCCGTCAGATGAAGATCTTTCTCTCTGAGATACTCTTCGATCTCTTTGTCCTTGATCGGAGACTGTCTGTTCTGCACCATGCGGATACGTTCTTCATTGATATCGTACGCATATACATCGTTATGCTGAGCCAGCAGCACAGCATTTGAAAGTCCTACATATCCCAGGCCTGCTACACCTATTTTCATAATAATTACCGCCTTATCTTTTAGATCCTCATTATTATACTAGATTGTCATCATAATTCGTAGGTTTTCAGGACAGAACACCTCTGAAACCATTCCTGTATAAAACATCCTGCCGTGCCTGGCACAGCAGGATGCTGTTTAGTTTTTGTGATTATTGTCTGTATTCAGCGACAAAGCAGGCAGATCATTCTTCATGCCGTAATCTATGACAGCCTGCGGATCCTTGTCTGTATGGAATACGGCAACACCGTATTTATAGCTGACAAGCTCGATCTCATACTGCTCAGCGATCTCTCTGGCAGTTCCTTCATCATCTACCGTACAGAACAGTTCTTTTCCGGGTATGACGGAGATATCCTGTTTCGGTGCTTCAGTGGGTCCTTCACACCCTGTGAGTGTGAAGATCATCAGGCCTGCAGTCAGCAGCTTTCGGAGATCAGTCATATACCTTGAGCTTCAGCTTGGCTGTTTTGTTGCTGCCATCCATTGCTTTCACTGTTAATGTGACAGTTCCTTTTGCGTTGGGATATGTGAAGTAATAAACTGTGTAAACATATCCGGTGTAATACTTGGTTCTTCCGTTTCTCATGATCCAGAACTCACTCTCTTCCACAGAGTTGTAGTCTATATAAGCACCGACTTTGTTAGGATTGCTGCTGGTGATCTGGAAGTTGACAGGCTGCTCACTGTACAGATAGGTATAGAACGTATAATCATAATAATCATTAACCATTGTATATCCTGAGCCATACGGATCTTCGAAGCACATTCCGTTCAGTGTTCCGGTAATCAGAATATCCTGATATGCGGTATATCCTGTACCGTCAAGAGCTTCAGCTTTTACCGTAACATACAGGCTGCCGCTTCTCAGATCCATCGCTTTTTCGGCATTCTTGGATACAGTCAGTGAGCTTCCGGAAAGCTTGAACCAGTCTTTGGGGTATCCGAGTTCATTCAGAACATCAAATTCCGCGTCGTCATATTCATATGTGACCTGATCAATGCTCCATTTGACTTTGGGGATCGACGGTTTCCCGTATGTATTGCCGCAGGCAAACTTATTGGAAAGCTTCAATGTTTTGCCGACACTCCAGATACTGCTGTCGCCGATCACGATGTTCAGACTGGACATCGGGATAATAACCTTCACCGTAATGGATGCACTCTTTCCCGAACCATCATTTGCTTTGCAGGTGATCTTGGTTGTACCGGCTGACAGAGCCGTCACATTTCCTTCCGAATCAACTTTGGCGACCTTAGGTTTGCTGGAAGTCCAGACAGGCGCGATATCGTTGCCGACGATCAGAGAATCAAGCTTGACCTGGTTCTCTGCAAAAGTGTCCATGTCAGCGTTGTCAATATCGACTGTAAACAGCTGAATGCTGCTTAACAGTCCTTTTTTGTTGTAGACAGCACGGCTGTCCTCAGTCATCATGACCACTGCTGTTGCTTTCGGACAAACAGTTACCGTTTTAGTACCAATAACATTTCCGCGGTCTGCAGAGACTGCCTGAATGACGATCTCCTGTCCCTCAGGTGCACCGCTCACGACTTTCAGTTTTCCCTTCGCATCGATTGAAGCGTAGTAATATCCTGAAATGATCGACCATGTCACCTTTTTGTTTTTGGTTGAAGAAGGAAGGATCGCAGCTTTATACACAGCACTTCCGCCCGGTGCCGCTGCATCCTGACCCTGGATCGTGATCTCTTCTGCCAGCTGTACAACAGTCACTGTACATACGGCACTCTTGCTCGATCCATCCAGCAGCTTCAGTGTGATCTTCGCTGTTCCTGCACCTACAGCCGTTACATGGCCGGATTCATCGACTGTTGCAACTGCCGGATTGCTTGAAAGCCACTGGTGAGCTATTGTATCCAGATCAGCGCTGATTCCTGCTGTGTTGATCAGAGTTGTCGCGTAGAGGTCTGTTTCTTCATCTGTATCCAATGAGCATGTCAGTGTAACTTTGCTCAGGTTCAGGCTGACAGTTTTGATCTTCAGAGGAGCCGGTGCCGGTACACGTGTTTTTACCGTGACCTTTTTGACTGCACCTAATACACCCAGACTGTTCATAACAGCTGCCTGTATAACAACTGATTTGTTCTGTTCAAATTCATCCAGTTCGATCACATCTTCAGGATCATAGATCAGGCCGTTCACGATCGAACCGTTTTTGACGGAAGGTTTTTTGCCGTTGGTCGTATAGATGATCGTATCGTTATCACCTGCATCTGCATTATAGATCTCAAGATAGTAACCTTCCTTGACCGGTGTGCTCAGATCTGACACATAGTTTCCGTCCGCATCAAACAATCCGATCTCAGGTGCTGCTTTATCGCCTATAAACATCTTTTCGATTGAAATGATGCCTGCACCCATCTGCGGTGAGGAACACTTCACAGTGCTCTTCTTCAATACCTTCAGCATCTCATCCGGAGAAACATGTCCCATTTTGCTCATGTACAGCGCGACTGCACCTGTGACGACCGGTGTCGCCATAGAAGTACCGCTCATGATCTGATAGTAGGCATTATCTGTCGGATCATCTGTATTGACGCATGTTGACATGATCTTTGTGCCGGGTGCCGAGATCGTGATCCATGGTCCGTAGTTTGAATAATATGCTCTGGTACCGTTCAGTGTCGTTGCCGCAACAGCAATCGTATGGCTGTACGCTGCCGGGAAATTTTTAAGATTAGCTCCGGAATTTCCGGCAGAAGCACATACCGTGATGCCGCTGTAATAAGCCTTATTGACAGCCATCTCATACTGGTAGTTAAAGATAGGGCTGCCAAGACTGAGGTTCATGACATCCGCTCCGGCATCGATTGCATAATTGATTGCCGAAATAATATCAGCCGTTTCTGCGTAATTAACGTCTACAGCAAATACATTCAGGCTGAGAATATTAACATTCGGTGCGATTCCCGCTCCGCCAAGTCCGTTGTCGACAGATGCCGCAATGATGCCCGCAACATGGGTACCATGGCCTGTGCCGAAAGTACTGGACTGTGCCGGTTCATCCAGCGTCATATCAAGCATTGTAACTCTGCCTGCAAGATCCTCATGATTGTAATCAACGCCATCGTCAATAACAGCAACCAGCACATCACTGCTGCCCATCGTTGCGTTCCATCCGGCGTATGTTTTGATTGCGTCATGATGCCACTGGAAATTATTATCAGAAGGTGTGATCAGCCATGGATCAGGGTTATCGAATACATCATTCACCCATCCATCCCAGTCATTTACTTCCGGCAGCTCATTTTCAGATGAATACAGTTCATATTCACCATCCTCAATGTTCGGCTCCAGTGTTATATAATAATTCGGCTCTACCAGAGGCAGTTCTGCTGTTTCAATCGATGCATTAACTGCATCAGAAACAGTAACATCTTCGCGTTCCAGCTGAATGACAGCTACGCCATTTTTCAAAGATATGACTGTACCGCCGAAGATTTCCGCTGTCTGCTCCGCATATTCCATAGAATCAGCTGTGAACATAAGCTGATCTTCCGCATAGTCAACGCCCTCTTTCAAAGAGGCCAGCATTTCCGGTACCTGATTGTCCACCAGTTCCTGTTTTCCTTCCTGATCGCCGGGGCTGACTTCAAAATCTTCAGGCACGGCAAACAGTGAAGCTTCTTCCTGCTCCGGTTCTTCTTCAGACTCTTCTGCAGGCTCTTCCGTTTCTTCTGCAGCAGGTTCTGCTGTTTCTTCTACGGGTTCTTCAGGCAGGATGACAGGTTCCTCCGCCGGTTCTGTTTCCTCTGCATCTGCTGTATTCTCCGGATCTGCAGTCTCAGCTGTTTCTTCCGGTTCAGCTGATACTTCCGACAGTGTTTCTTCAGCAGATACCTCAGGATCACCCGGTTCTTCTTCAGTAATCAGAACAGTTTCTTCCGTTTCGTCTGTTTCACCATCAATGATCTCTTCTGCAGAAGATGGGATCATATTGGAAAGTGAAAGAAATGCGCAAAGTAAAAGGGAAATGAATGATTTTTCTTTTTTCATACCACGAAACTCCATACTTCTTTGATTTTATTATGCATTAAACCCGACAAGTTAAAAAGTCATTTCATTCACTGTTTTGCAGCAGATGAAGAAATGACTTTTATATAATTTCAGATTTTCAATACGAAGTCAGAAATCACTTCCTGAATTCATTATGGCTTGAAGCGATGCTTATTTGATCGTAAACGGCTTGACGTTGACTGACCAGACACCGCTCTTGAAGTTGCCTGTTCCTTGCACCTTAACAAAATATGTACCGGGTGCTGTAGGGATCGTTGTTGAATAGGAACCATACTCATAACTGCTGTAGTAAACAATATAATCTGTCTTCGGGTTCAGTGTCTTCTTGCCGATCTTGACTGTCATCTTCGGCTGTTTTGCAGTACCTGTGTACTTGAGCGATGAAACAGAAGTGATCTTGGCATTTGTGAAGTCAGCCTTTGCGATATTGAATGTTCTTGTAACAGTACCTGTATAATTGCCTGTTCCTGTGAGTGTGATCGTCGCAGTACCTGCATTCTTGTTGTTCGTATATGTTGTCTTGAACTTCAGGTTCGAAGGAGCTGCATATGTTTTAGAAACCTTCGGTTTATATGCTTTGAATGCATATGTGAGACCTGCTGTATTGGAAGTAACAACACTCTGGCTGTCGAACCATGAGGAGTTCAGCTGATACTTCGGTGTAAATGTCAGGACTGCTTTCTTGCCTGCGAACTTCACAGTGATCTTCGCTGTGCCGATCGCATTTGCTTTGACCTGGACATAGATCGTATCGCCGCTGACGGATACATTCTGTACTTCTGCAACAGACTTCTTGTTGGAAGTAGCTTTAGGAGCTGCCAGACCTGCATTCACAAGATCCTGAACTGTTGTTGTGGTATACGTGCTTTGATTCGCTGTCAGTGCGATCGTTGCTGTATCACTGCTTGTGAAGTTTGCAGAGATGACGCCATCATAGACCGTTCCGCTCTTTGCATAAGCTTTTGTGAGCTTTGTCTTGCTGTTTTCATTGAACAGGACGTTCTTGAA
>DMBB01000147.1 GCA_003446295.1 Erysipelotrichaceae bacterium | reverse complement strand
ATGGAGGCGTGTATGGAGAGACTCGAAGCGTTTGAGAAAATGCTGAATGATATCAGACAGCAGGCGGAATATGAAAAGAAAGAAATGGCAAAACTCGCTGCAGCCGGAAAGGATAAAACCGCCACTTACCGCCAGTACCAGGCCAACCGGGTAATCTATACAAAACTGCTGAACAAATACCGCGAATACGGACTTCTTGATGAATAACGGCGCGAATGCCGCAGACGCATTCACCGTGAATGATGGACCGCTGCTTTGCGGATGGTAATATTTCAGTTACCATCAGAGGCGATTGAAAGCGTAAAACTGAAACAATATAATGAATGCGGTCTGATGATATTCAGATAATCAACAAAGGTATTCTATGATTAAGAAAATCCTGATCTGTCTTTCTGTTATAAGTCTGGTGCTGATCAGTGGCACAGGCATCTATCTCAGCAATTATTATCACGCGGATGAAACAGCCCTTGAAGCATTGCACTCTGATGGGAATGTCCGTATCTCTGAAACGGACTACGGCTGGCTGTTTGACGGTCCTTCCGATGCGGATGCATTGATTTTTTATCCCGGCGCAAAGGTTGAGGAGTCATCCTACGCACCGCTTGCCCGTAAGCTTGCGGAAAAGGGGATGGATGTGTGTCTGGTTAAAATGCCGGCAAGAATGGCAATTTTAGACGCCAACAAAGCGGAAGAGGTCATGAAACAATACGATTATGATCACTGGTATATCGGCGGTCATTCCCTTGGCGGAGTCAGCGCTTCCTCATTTGCATCAAAACATACCGGTGAACTGGATGGGGTGGTTCTGCTGGCATCCTATTCCACTTCAAAGCTTGATGACAGTCTTAATGTCATCTCTGTATACGGCTCTGATGACACTGTGCTGAATCTTGATGCCTATGAGAAAAACAGTTCAAACCTTCCTGAGGACACCGAAGAACATATCATCGACGGCGGCAACCATGCCCAGTTCGGCTCCTATGGAGAGCAGAAAGGCGATGGCAAAGCACAGATAGATACCGAAGATCAGATTGAACTGACAGCTGAATACATTCTCGAGGATACGCGGGATTAAACTGATTATCCCGTATATCCTTTTTTTACACTTTTGAGCAAGACACGATGGAGGTTGCCATACCCTCGCTTAGTGCTTACAATCCGCAATCATGAATCTGAAATATAAATGAATGATGAACGCATGTTAAAATGAGATTGTACACGGTTCGAAGGAGAACATCATATGACAGAAAGGATCGCGGAAATCCGCTGCGCATCATGCGGCGCACCGGCTAAATTTGATATTGTACGCCAGATCTATGTATGCACATACTGCGGACAGAGTGTCGGTATTTCCGAGGCTCAGAAACAGAAGCAGGGCTTCCGGAAGATCCAGCGTGACAGACTGAATGAATCCATTCAGAATTTCAGACTGTTCAAAGGATCGTGCACCGGCTGCGGGGCTGAGATTATCTTTGAGGAGAATGAAGCGCTTGCCTCATGCGCATTCTGCGGAAATTCGCTTGTGCGCAAAGAGTATCTGAAGATTGATGAAATGCCGGAAAGCATCATTCCGTTTGCGCTGACTTTTGATGAGGCAAAACAGCGGCTGACTGAGTGGTGCAATGACAACTCATCAAAACGCGAAGCGAAACTGATATCAAAAGATGTCAAAGAGCTCAAAGGTTTTTATCTGCCTTATGAGCTGATCATAGGACCGGTCCATATGGATGTCTCAAGAATGGACGGAAACCGGGCTTATACATGCGAAGGCTTCATCAATGATGAATTCGTGAACCGCTCGAAGAATCTTGACAATCTTCTGCTCGACGGGATGGAACCTTATGATCTGAGTGCGCTGAGAGGATTTGAATTCGGCTATGTGGCAGGGCAGAGAGTGCGCATTCCGGATGTGGATGAAAAGAAGCTGATTCAGCGCATCGCTCAGGAAGCATCCTCCATATACAGACCGTTTGTATCGGAAGTGCTTGAAACAGATGCGGTTAAAGTCAATGCATGGACTGATGATGTGCTGAGACTGCCGGTATTGCTGCCGGTCTATTACATTTCGAAAAACGGTCTTCAGGCAGCCGTCAACGGCCAGACCGGAAAGGTCAGTGTGTGCTCGCTCAAGGAAAAGAGCTTCATTTTCCTGCCATGGTGGCTCAAGGCGCTGATTGCAACGATCATATTCGGGGCGGCATTGTATGGCGCACTATATCTGTTTGGTATGGACACCATAACCAATCTGATGATTACAGGAATGACGCTGCTGATCTGGATCATCGTCACCTTATGCTATTTCAGCGATACGGTCAGAAATGATTTCAGGGTGAAGAAGGACCGTGACATTTATACATCCGGTGATGCCACCTTTGTGCGCAGGGATACAGAGCTGGTATTGAATCCTGATATTCTTCAAAGGAAGGCAGAGAAGCCGGTCTTCTTCATGGAACTGGATGGAGAAGAAAAACCCGTTCAGCTGAAATTCACCACACCCTCGAGAGTGCTGCGGATGGTATTGTATTGTGTCATTGCGCTGTTTCTGCCGGTGATGCTGGCTCTGCTGATCAACGGTTTTGATTTTGAAAAACTTGAACTTGGCGGATCAGCCGCATGGTTCTGCATTGCCGTTCCGGTTGTGCCGGTATATCTGCTCAAGTTCGGGATTGTCGAACTCCATGACAATCCATGGATTTATGTCCTGGATGAAAAAGGAGCTAAGAAGAGATATCATAAGCCGGAGCAGATCCGTCTGAAAGATGTCATGCAAGCAGTGCTGACTGCTTTGTTCAAGCCGCCTGTATGTTTTGCCGTCTGGTTTGGGATTGCCGCATTCATCACCATGGTCTATCTGACGGCTTTCGGATTTGACTGATAC
>DMBB01000064.1 GCA_003446295.1 Erysipelotrichaceae bacterium | reverse complement strand
CGATCGTTGCCGAAAGATTGATGTCTTCCTCCATCATTGCGTCAAGCGCGCCCTGGGTATACATTCCGCGCCACGCTCCGCCTTCCAGTACAAGAAGACCTTCTGTAATATGATCACTTGCCGATCCCTGCGGCAGATCATCGATTCCGCTGTAAACCTTCATTCCCATGCCGTGGATACCCCATCCATATGCGTATGCTTTGGGTGGGGAGGAAACGGCTTCACCTCTTTTCTTTTTTACCGACAAAGGAATAATAATAGGTTGACGCCATTGGGCAGAATTTAAGCCTGTTTTTTCTGTATGATCTGATTTCTGCGGAATTCACTAGGTGAAAGACCGTGGGTTTCTCTGAACATGCGGGCGAAACTGGCAGGCTGCTGGTAGCCTGTTCTGGCGGCGATTTCCCTGATGGATAGTCTGGTAGAAAGCAGAAGACGCTCGGCTTCATCCATTCTGACCTGGACGGAGTATTCTCCGATCGTCATATGAAAGCATGCCTTGAAAGCGGCTTTCAGCTTCTGGATATGCATGCCTGAAAGTCTGGATAAATCTTCGATGGTCGGAGGATAACTCAGTGAGGTACGGATCAGATGATGTACATTCTGAAGGATTTCCATATCCTCGCTGTATAAAAAGATTGTTCTGTTTCCGACTCTGGCGGATGTGATTCTGTCAGATTCACGGAATGTACTGTCAGAAGCAGAAACTGTATCTTTCAAAGCGCACAGTGCAGCCAGTACCCTGCTCTCAAGAAGCAGGGAACTGTTATTGCCGCCCTGTACACTCCGCCGTATTTCTTCCAGAATCTGATAGACAGACTCCGGCAGGTACCGGAACGTATGGTTGTCCGGCAGGGAGAGAATATCAATGATTTCAGGATCGATATTCTCTGCAAGATAACGGATATATTGTTCTTTTATGAGCAGCTCAATTCCGCAGAAATGATCATTTTTATGCCAGGACTGCATACCACGCAGCTGGTTTTCTTTTACCAGATAAGAACCCGGGAGACTGACAGAAGGAGTATCCTGTATGACTGTGTCCGCGGATCCCTGATAGAAAATACCCACGCGGATGACTGGTTTTTCTACATGGAACTGCAGGGCAAAGTCACCGGGGACTGTATAATCACCTGCCAGAAAGGTATAGCAGTTTTCTCTTTCGAAGACAGTACAGGATCCGTTGCCAGGACAGGAACTGTCCTGAAAGAGAACGTAGTTGTTCTGACGTACTGGAGAGAAATGCATCATCTGAAAAAATTCTGTATGAAGAGGTTCCATGAGGAAATTATATATCATATAAGGTGCATTATAAATGAATTTGGGTGCATTTTCCGGGAAAGAGAAACCGACTGCTATAATCTCATAGTTAGTTAGATATAACTAATCGTGAGGAGAAAAAATATGTTTGATTTCAAAAAATTACTGAGTGCAGGATTGTGTCTTGCAGTGCTTGGCGGATGTTCCGCTTCGCAGGACAGTCCGGCAGAGACAAGTCCTTCTGCAGAACCGCAGACAGAAACAGCAGCTCCGGAAACAACGGCAGCGTCTGATTCTGTATTCCCGCTTGAGATTACACATGCGCTCGGCACGACTGTCATTGAAAAGCAGCCGGAACGAGTCGCAACAATCGGCTGGGGCAATCTGGATGTTCCGCTGGCACTTGGTATTGCGCCGGTCGGCGTTTCAAAGACAACGTATGGCGCGGCGGATGAAAACGGTCTGTTTTACTGGACAAATGACGCGTTTAAAGCTCTTGGCGTAAATGAGCCGAATGTTTTTGATGATACAGACGGTCTGAATTTTGAAGCCATCAACAATGCTGAGCCGGATCTGATTCTGGCGGTATATTCCGGTATTTCTGAAGAAGAATATGAACAGCTTTCAGAGATTGCGCCGACAGTCCCTTATACAAAAGAAGCCTGGGCTACAACCTGGCAGGATATGACAAGAGACAATGGCAAAGCGCTCGGGAAAAGTGAGGAAGCAGATGCGCTTGTCAGTGAGATCGAAGACCTGATCAAAGAGAAGGCAGCCGCGTATCCGCAGCTGCAGGAACTGAGTGCGGCGTATGTCTATTTTGATACTGCAAACCTGGGCTCTTTCTATGTTTATATGCCGAAGGATCCGCGTGCTTCCTACCTGATGGATCTTGGACTGAGTCTGCCGGAAGAAATCAGGGCGCTGGATGACGGAAGCTTCTTCTTCATGACGATTTCATCTGAGAATATCGATGTGCTTGACAATCTGGATCTGATCGTGACATGGGGAGAAGATGATACGCTGGCAGCGCTGCAGGCGGATGCCCTGATGAGCCAGATTCCGGCAGTACAGAGAGGTTCTGTTGTATTCCTTTCCAATTCCTCTGATCTGATTTCAGCTTCCTGCACACCGACGCCGCTTTCTATCCGGGCAACTATCGATGAATATCTGCAGGTGATAGCGGAAGCTGCGGAAAAAGTACAGTAACAGACAATGAAGAAAAGAACAGCACTGTTTTTCGCCGTCAGTATTATCCTGCTGGCGGCAGCTGTTCTGCTGTCGCTGATCATCGGCACAAGAGATATTCCGCTGAAAGATATTGGGGATACACTGCGGGGGGCGGAAACAGCATCTCTGTATGCCCCGATTCTGGAGAGAAGAATGATCCGCACGGTACTCGGTCTTCTGGCAGGCTGCGCGCTTGGGACAGCGGGCTGTCTGATGCAGACAATTACCGGCAATCCGGTTGCGGACCCTTCCATTCTGGGCGTCAATACCGGGGCATCCCTGTTTGTTGTGACGGGGATCGCTTTCTTCGGCGTTCATACAGCAGGACAGTACATGGCACTTGCACTTGCGGGAGCGGCATTTACGGCAGCTCTTGTTTTCGGCATTGCGTCTCTGTCCTCCGGAAATACCGGCGTCAGTCCGGTCCGGCTGGCGCTTTCCGGCGCTGCTGTCAGTACAGCCTGTTCTTCGCTGATCAGCACGGTGATGCTGCCGCGGACAAATGTCATGCAGGTATTCCGGTTCTGGCAGACCGGATCAATATCCGGTGGAAGCTGGGAATCCATCCGGATGATCACACCGCTGCTTCTGGCAGGTCTCATTACTGCTTTTCTGCTGATACCGTCTCTGAATATCCTGATGCTCGGAGATGATATTGCGACAGGTCTGGGTGTCAATGTGCCTCGGACCAGACTGCTGGGCGCTGTTTCCGGTGTGCTTCTGTGCGGGGCGGTAACAGCGGCTGCCGGCCCGATCGGTTTTGTGGGCCTGATGATACCGCATCTTGTCAGGCAGTGTACCGGAAATGATCTGAAGACGCTACTGCCGCTGAGCGCGCTGGATGGTGCTGTACTGCTGCTGGCGGCGGATGTAGCGGGAAGAATTGTCAGCCGGCCGTCAGAACTGGAAGTGGGAATTGTGACAGCGTTTATCGGGGCGCCTGTATTCATTGCCGTGGTCAGAAAGGCGAAGGTCGGAAAATGAAGTACGGAATCAGTGAAACGGGAATCCGGAAACGACGGAAAAAGGAATATCTTGTACTGCTTGCGCTGATTCTGATCTGGCTTGTGCTGGCAGTCTTTCTGCTGTTATGGGGCGATCAGGTATATGACTTTGAAACTGTCTTTCAGGTGATTGCCGGCAAAGAAATCAAAGGTGCGTCCTATGCAGTGAGAACGATCAGGATACCGCGTATCCTGATCGGAACACTTGCCGGTTTTGCATTTGCCTGCGCCGGGAATACCTTTCAGAAAATCATGCGGAATGCGCTGGCTTCACCGGATGTCATGGGTATTACAACCGGTGCCAGTGCCGGAGCAGTATTTACGATGATGGTGCTGAAGAAAAGCGGGATCAGTGTCAGTCTGTCCGCCATGGCCGGCGGAATTCTGGCCGCTTCAGCAATTCTGTTTCTGTCCAGAACGAAGAATTTTTCCGTCAGCCGGATGATACTGACCGGTATCGGAATACAGGCTATGCTGCAGGCAGTGATCAACTTCATCATTCTGAAAACAAGTGATTACAATATCGCGGATGCGCTGAGATGGCTTTCGGGAAGTCTGAACGGTGTCAGGATGAATGAGGTGCCGGTATTTCTTGCCATTGTATGTATCTGTACGCTTGTTATTCTTGCAATGGGGAAGGATCTACAGGTATTGGGATTGGGAGAAGAACTGCCGGTAACATTGGGTATGCATGTACAGCGTTCCAGGGCAGTACTGATCTATGCGGCAGTGATACTGTGTGCCGGGGCGGCTTCTGTTACCGGACCGCTTTCCTCTGTCGCATTCATGTCCGGACCGCTGATTCAGAGAGTCATCCGGACCGGAAACAACAATACGCTCCAGGCGGGAATGACCGGCGCTGTGCTGGTACTGTTTTCTGAGGCGGTCGGGCAGTTTGCTTTCTCCGTCAGATACCCGGCAGGCGTTGTGACAGGTATTATCGGGGCACCGTATCTGATATATCTTCTGATCCGGATGAATGGAAAGTCAGCGTGAGGCATTGAAATATGGATAAAAGAAATGAGATACATACGGCAGAAAGCCATGAACTGAAAGCAGTGCATCTGCAGACAGGATATGACGCCAAAGTCATTATCGAAGATATGAATCTGGTGATTCCGGATCATAAAATATCGGTCATCATCGGTTCAAACGGGTGCGGTAAAAGTACATTGCTGAAAACATTCGCCAGACTTCTGAAGCCGATGAAGGGAGAAGTGCTTCTGGACGGAAAACCATATGACGCGATGTCTTCAAAGGAACTTGCCAGAAAAATAGGTCTTCTGCCGCAGTCGCCGCTTGTTCCGGAAGGCGTCAAGGTATCTGACCTTGTCAGCAGGGGAAGATACCCATACCAGGAAGCGTTCCGGGGACTGCAGAAAGAGGATTATGAAGCGGTTGATGAAGCAATGGAAATGATGGGAGTCAGTGAATTTGCCGACCGGAATGTGGATGAACTGTCAGGCGGACAGAGGCAGAGAGTATGGATTGCCATGGCGCTTGCACAGAGTACGGATATCCTGTTTCTGGATGAACCGACTACCTATCTGGATATTACCTATCAGGTGGAAATACTGGATCTGCTGACGGAACTGAATCAGAAACGGAAGACAACGATTGTGATGGTACTGCATGATCTGAATCTGTCTGCCCGGTATGCGGATTATCTGTTTGCCCTGAAAGACGGATCTCTGAAGGCGCAAGGAACCCCGGAAGAAGTGATATCGGAAGAACTCATACAGAATATTTTCGGTCTGGACTGTCTGGTCATGAAAGATCCTGTTTCCGGATCGCCGTTTATTGTTCCGAAAGGAAGATATCACCGGGCGTTCCGGGAAACAGCAGAATGATGAAAACAGGAGACATACTCCCAAACACGATTGAGATTATAGATTTTCCCGATTCTGTGAAATGTCACTCATCTGTGAATGTGAAATCATAAGGAACATATGCTCAAATACGGTGATATTACAGACGTCGGAGTA
>DMBB01000044.1 GCA_003446295.1 Erysipelotrichaceae bacterium | reverse complement strand
GATGATGTCCAGTACGGAGGTCTTAGCTATAAAGGACAGACAGCCCATATCAAATGGTGGTTCGGATATGATTATGACAGTGACATTCCGAATGAGTCAGATAAACGTTTTGAAGGCATTGACCGCAGGGTAACATTTAAATCCGGGAATTCCAAGATCCTGAAAGTTGATGCCAACGGTACGGTAACGGTTGTTGATCTGCCGAAAGGTTCACCGGAGAATGTGGTGATCACCATCACCAGCGTTGCGGATCCGACGGTAAATACGATCCGTGTGATTACGGTTTATCCGGCAGTTGACGGTAGTGCTAAGATGAGTGTCTCATATGGCGGACAGGAATACAGCAAAACATTTAACTGGACACAGCTGAAAATGAAGGAAAACGGTCATTACGCGGATGTGGTCTTCTCTATTGACGGGACCGGTTTATCCGGAATACCTGTATTCTTTACATCCAATGATGATCAATTACGTATTGAGGATCCAAACACCTATGAACAAGTGACCTCTTATACCGGATACCTGGATTCTGAGGGAAAGGTCCACGTAACATTAGTCGGCTGGGACGGCGGTTCATTTACCCTGACAGCCACTACCGCGATCGGCAAGTCGGCGGTCATCACCGTAAATGTCGACGGACTAAGTCATACATTAGCCGGTGCTGCATCAAAAGACAGCCAGTACTTTGTGAACGGCAAGGCAGTTTCCGGATGGGTAAAATATGACAGGAATACAGGCAAACATGTTTACGGCAAGGATGTATTCAAAGGAACGAACGAACCTGATCATCAGTGCATATGGTACGCTGACACTTCAACCAAAAAAGTCGTTGTCGGAGATGCTTCATTATCCCTGCCAGATACTGTGAAGAAGATCGACGGTAAACTGTATGCATTCGATGCAGAAAACGGTCTGATGTTTTACAGCACAGGCGGGGAAGCAGCTGAAGGCTGGATAACCATTTACAGTGACCAGATCGGTGATGCCTACGGGGCATATGTATCCAAAACCGGTGAAATACAGACCGGCTGGGTAAATACGTCAACCGGCTGGACATACTTTAACAAGGACTACGGATATACTGAATCACAGACATTCGTTCCTGCACGCAGCGGCAAGGGAATGACCTATATTGATCAATACGGGGAAGTGACTCATGGAGTCCTGGTTGTGCCATCGAAAACTTCACAGTGCATAGAGGACGATGATGGTCTGTACAGGATCATCGAACTTGGCAAGTGGTTCTGGGTCAAAGACGGCGCGTTCCATACCGGCTGGCTGTATCTCCATGAGGATAAGAACCATAATCTTTACTGGGATACCAGCAATAAGAATGTATTGGAAAAGATGTACTTTGATCCGAATGATCACGGTGCGATGAAAACAGGAAAATTTACCGTAAACGGGAAGACTTACATTACGGAAGAGTCAATGTATCCTGATTTCTATGCGGATGATTATGATTACTATGAAACGGTACAGACGATCAATAATCTGTATTACGGGATGAATTATCCGGAAAAATACACAATATTCAACGGGCATGTTATTGATGCCGACGGTGCGCTTGTCACAAATAAACTGGTAAAGATCGCTGTTGAGATGGCCGGTGTGTTTTATCCGAAATATGTCTACGCGGATGGAAACGGAAATCCTGTGAAGAATACAAAGCAGGCAGTGAACGGGCAGACCTATAACTTCGATTCCAACGGCTGGCTGGATATGCTGAATACGGGTCTGACAGAATGGATCTACGTTGATGAGAATGGCAATGATAAGTCTGTTTATTATTCATTGAAAAACGCAGAGAAACCGGAAGAAGGGTTCTTCTATCGCAGGTCTGACGGCAGAAAACTGACTTCTGTAATGTTCTACGACAGTTACGGCTACAGGTCAGCGATCGTAGATGCCAAAGGAAATCTGGTGGTTGGCGGAATTGCGACAGTCAGATCTTCTCTTATTGCCGGAGCCATGTCTTATACCCATATCACAGATGAAAACGGCAAGATCATAAGATCCGGCAGTTCGAGTCAGGCACAGATCGTTACAGTCAAGGGCAAGAGTTACATTGTAGATGATCTGGGTACTGTATTGAAGAACAGTACTGAACCGGTTCCTGCGATAACGGAAGAAGGCGGGATCAGTGTTATTGTCATGGCGGACAAGAACGGCGTACTGGTCAGGAAAACATTCAAGACACTGAATGACAGCACACACGGTACATATAAGGTCTGGTTTGATGAAAGAGGTTATATTGCGCAGTACACATCAGGATGGCTCTACTATGACGGAAATGCTGACTACTACGCGTTAAACGTGAACAAGAAGGCATATCTCTGTTATCAGGGACCGGATTCTCTGTTCTTTATCATCCCGGGCAAGACAAAGATTCCCGGATTATCCGGAGAAACTTTCAAAACCGGATGGTTCGGAAACGGGGATTCCCCGATCTATCTGAACAAAGACGGTTCTATCAAGACCGGATTTGTAAAACGCGGCGAGGATACACGCTATGTGCTGGCATCCGCCACCGGTATCGTCTTTACACTATACGGCGATGTCACAGAAATTGGATATGATGACTTCAACACATTGTTCAAGATCGGTGGAAAGATCTTCTGCTTCGATCCGTTTGGCAGAATGGTCACAGGCTGGGTACATTTTGAAAAGGCACTGATCGTTGATCCGGAAAGTAATCTGTTTTCGGGATCGACGGGAGGTATACAGCTGTATGATGCATGCATGTACTTTGACCCGAAGACCGGCGCCGCACTGACCGGAAAGAAAAAAGTACCTGCTCCTGCACTGTACAACGGTGAGATCTCTCTCGGAGAAGAAGATGAGTTCGGCAATAACGCGAAACGAGTGAATACCGCGCCTGCTCAGAAAACTCTGAACTTCGATTCCAACGGAGTGCTGATTCGCAATCAGCAGACTATAGTAGGCGGTAAACTGACGGAATTCGGTGCGGACGGTGCGGTGATTGCCGACAAGGATCATTGGGCTGATGCGAGCAAGGAGATGTATATCCTTAAGAACGGCACAGTGGCGACCGGAAGAAAAAAGATCGACGGAGTATACTATTACTTCGATCCCGCGACCGGATACAAGGTCACCAACGCGCTGCGGAAGACCGGCAGCAAGTGGTATTACTACAATGAATTCGGCAAACAGGCTACTCCGATCCTGGGAGAATCCCGTGAAGTAAATCTTCCGAAATATATGCAGGATGAGTGGGGCAATAAAGCCTGGGTCTATTTTGGCAGTACAAACGATAAAGATCTGACTGCAGTCTGGAACAAAGATGGTTCACTGGCGAAGATCGTTTACTATGAAACAAATAAACCGGCAGCCGGTGAATGCGTCAGCTTCGGTCTTTGGGATCATGGCAATGACGATCAGACCAGAAAGTATATCATTGGCGGTCTGAACGGGTACGTTCTGGACAGTAAGGGTCTGCCGAAGACAGGTCTTGTCTCGGGATTCAGTTATCTGGATGATTCCGCAAATGATACCTATTCTCTCAATGTCAGTAAAGACGGCTCCAAAGTCTATACCGGTTATGATCTCTCTCTGGTCAAGATCGACAAAAAGTATTACGTCATGTACCAGGGGATCCTGTATACACGTCAGGATCAGGTTGTTGAGATCACAGACTGGTCTGCGCTTCCTGCATCCGAACGCAAGTCTCTGGATGAACTGGCAAAGATTGCCGGTGTCAGCAGCACCGGACTCTACGTCATGCTGAATAAGGATGGCAGTGTTGCCGCAAATACAACAAAATTCTGCAGAGCACATATCGAAGGCAGCTATATGTTTGATGAAGATGTTGCCGGGGTATTTACCTCCAATAAGCAGGGGGTGATCCTGGATCTTGTTGCCTCGTTCTACCGTGTTGGGAAAAACACTTATGTGAGCAGGGCTGTGGAAGGTGATTTCACGGGTGCATGGGAAACTGTTTTACCGTTATACAAAGTCACAGGAACAGACGAAGAAATATTTGTAAACGCTATGATAAAAGGGAATGGAAATAAAGTCCTTGGCTTCTATGATGCGGAAACAATGAAAGGCCTGACAGGTACATATTCGGTTCTGATGAGCGATACATTCCTGATCTGGATGAAGAATGGCCAGCCCCAGACCGGAAATATGACCTATACCTATAACGGATATAAGATGAAGTTCTATGTTGATCCGAGTATGATCGGAACATATCCTTTGTGGTAATAAGCATCGGACGAAACCATAATCTCTATATGAACTGACAGCGAAGCATCTGCAGGAATGCAGGTGCTTTTGCATGTGGGGCATAGCACATATTCCGGAGATTGAACGAACCTTCAGCCACTATCGGTCTATGAACTGTTATTTTTCCACCGATGAAGTATTGGTTCACCAGGCGGAATAAATGCAGGTACATAGACGTTCAAGCACCTGAATAATGCGTGATCCGCTCAAGTTTCTTTCATATTTGTTTGTCAAAAACAGGTAAAACGAAAAAACTCTGTCCACTTTTTTGCCACTCATTGAAGTGGATTTTTTGTCACCGTACAATGATATCAATTGTAAAGAAAGTATTTTTTGTGTCGGAAAGTCACGAAAAGAACCGGGGGTATTTGTATGAACTGGAAAAAGTCTGCGAATCTGTTTTTGAGCATGCTGCTGGCATTCAGTACAATGATGTCTGATGTGACAGTATATG
>DMBB01000088.1 GCA_003446295.1 Erysipelotrichaceae bacterium | reverse complement strand
GAATTCGGTTATTCAAATATATACTTGATCGCTGTTCGTGACGGTCAGTCCTGGTTCCTCGACCACATCAAAGAACCGTCTGCCGGAACCCTTACAAGTGATGTCAAATTTGATCTTCCTGCTGGCGAATATGAACTGCGTATCGCTGCATTCATGTTTGGTGATCTGGTTGCATCGGAAGAGCATTATAATCTTGTGGTTTTTGATGCGCCGAATATCGTGTCATCGGGAAACTATAAGGGCAATGAATACGGATATATCGATGTTGATATTTCATCGGTTCTTGCAAAACCATATTTCAGTGATCCGGGACTGAGTGACAGTGCAGTCTGGCTTTATGCTGAGAAAGAAAATCCTGATTGGACAAGACGTGTACTGACCGAAGTGAAATCCTATACGACAGATGGTATTTACCGTCTTGAGCTGGGTGATCCGAATGCATATGGCGGATCTGGCAATTACAAGGATGTGCCATACGGATCATTTGACCTGTCTTGGCAGCTGCGCGGAAGCGGTACTGTCATAGGCAATTACATCTTCTCCAGCAGCACCTCTGTTCATGTTGATATCCTGCAGGACATCAAACCAGAAGAACTGCATGCATCTGTTTTGACAACAAACGGACAGCCATTCCTTTTCTATAAAGGTCAGACTGCACAGATCAAATACTGGTTTGGCGACGAATATGACAGTCAGGATGATCCGGACAAGCGCACAGATGATCTGAACAGGAAAGTAACATTTACTTCTTCAAATACAAAGCGGATCAAAGTTGATGCCAACGGCATAGTAACGGTCGTCAGCGTTCCGAAGTCCGGGGAATCACCATTTGTAACTCCGGTCACGGTAACAAGTGTCGCTGACCCGTCTGTCAGTGCATCCGTCAACGTTACGGCCGTCGGAATCAGTTCAGGAAAAGCAGAGATGAAAGTGCTCTTTGACGGAAAGGAATACAGCACATTCGAATGGACTCTGGAAAAGCAGACAGCATCCAGTCATCTTGCTGAAGTTGTTTTAAGGTTTTCTGAACCATACAGTGAACTGGAGGACATGCCTGTCACCTTTGAATCGGACAGTAAAAATCTGACATTTCTCACTGATCCGGCAAATCCTTCAGCGTCGACAACAGACTATATCTATAAAACCGGTGTAGGGACCGATGGTACAGCACATGCAATGGTCAGAGGATGGGAACCGGGTTCACATAAACTCACTGCCGTAACCCCGATCGGGAAAAGTGCATCGGTCACAATCAATATCAATGGTATTTCAAACAGCGTTGCTGGCGGAGCAACAAAAAACAGTGAATACATTGTCAAAGGCAAAAGTGCTGCAGGATGGCTGCGCTACAGCAGAATGACAGATACATATCTGACTGGTAAAAATGTATTCAAAACACCTGTTAATCCATCTTATGATTTTATCTTTTATATGGATCCTGCAACAAAGAAAGTCACGACCGGTGATCCTTTGAACCTCCTTCCGGATACAGTCAGGAAGATCGATGGCAAGCTCTATGCATTCGGTGCCGGAGAGGGTCTGATACTGCACCAGGGTACAGATGGATATGCTGATGAAGGATGGATCGAGGTCGAACACGAACAGCTTGGTGTATATTCTGCGTATGTCAACAAAACCGGAGTCATTCAGACGGGCTGGGTCAATACAAAAGACGAGGGCTGGCATTATTTTGATCCGGACTTCGGATACCCTGCGGTCAATTCCTTTGTTCCTGCCAAGAACGGAAAGGGAATGACGTATGTTGATGATTATGGTGCGATTACAACCGGTATCTTTGTTCCTTCCAAAGTCACACAGCAGATCACGGAACAGGATGGTCTGTACCGGATCGGAGGTTCCAGTCGTTATTACTGGGTAAAAGACGGTGCGTTCTATACCGGCTGGCTGTATCTCCATTACAGTGAAAAGACCGGTCTGGTCTGGAATACGACAGCCAAGGGTGCATTGGAAAAGATGTATTTTGATCCGAATGATTACGGTGCAATGCAGATCGGAACATTTACTGCGGACGGCAAGGATTATTATTCTGATATGTCCAAATATCCGGATTTCTGTTCTGCTGACGGCTATGATTATTACGTCAGTGTTCAGACACTTGCAGGTCTGTTCGAAAAGTATCCGGAAAAATACGGAAAGAATCCTCTGGATGGGAAGATCATCGATGCAAACGGAGCGATCGTATACAATAAACTTGTGAAGACAGCTGTAAAGCTCGGTACTGTATATGAAACAAAATATGTTTATGCCGGCGATGACGGAAAACCTGTGATGGATCAATGGAAGACCGTTGACGGCAAAATGTATTACTTTGGCTCCAACGGCTGGCTGGAGATGGCAGATTCTGCATATCCGTCTTCATACTATTTCTATGATGAAACAGATACGAAATGCACTGTTTATTATAAGCTGAAGAATCTCAAAAACCCGACAGAAGGCTATTACTATTATGATTCAGACGGCAATAAGCTGACTTCGCTCATGCTGTTTGACAGTACCGGACATCCTCTCAGCATGCTTGATGAGAAGGGAAACATCGTTGTAAACAACCTGGCAAACATCAGATTCAGGCTGAATGATACAGGCAGCCATCTGATGATAGCTGATCAGAACGGCAATATCGTCCAGTCTAAGGTTTCTTCACATGTTCTGTGTGTTGATGTGAAGGGAAAAACATATGCCGTTGATATATACGGTTATGTTCAGACTGATGCATCACAGCTGCTATATGGAAGAGATATTAATGATGATTGGGACGGCTATGTCCTGCCGGGCAAAAACGGTGTTCTTGCCAAGAATACGTTTGCTGCAGTGAATGACCCTGTTTACGGACAGTATAAAGTATGGCTGGACAAAAATGGATGCGCGTCCTACCGCAGCGAGCTGCTTTATGAGAATGACATCGAATACTATGGCTATTATGCAAAAGGCAAATCATGGCTGACATTTGATACCGGAAACGGATACGTTGGATTCGTGATTCCGGGAAAGACGATCAAACCTGGTCTTGGAACAGCATATACAGCCGGATGGCAGGGATCTCAATACAATTCACCGATATATCTGAATAAAGACGGCTCGATCAAAACAGGTTTTGTCAAACATGGTTCACATACGTGGTATTTAGCCGCAGCACCATATGGAATGGTGTTCATGCTCAGCAGCGATCTGCTGAATCTTGATGGCACGATCCGTACAGTCCTCTGGCAGATCGGGGGGAAAACATATTTCTTTGATGAATTCGGTGAAATGGTGACAGGCTGGGTCCATTTCGAACATGCCCTGACCATTGACCATAATGACTACATGTATGAGTATCCCGGAAATGTTTCATACTACGATGATATTTATATGTACTTCTCACCGAAAGACGGCCATGCCGTGACCGGCAAAAACAAAGTGCCTGTGCCGCAGCTCTTTGACGGAAAGAT
>DMBB01000316.1 GCA_003446295.1 Erysipelotrichaceae bacterium | reverse complement strand
GAGAACAAGATCGAGCAGATGGCGGCGATGCATAAGAATGAGATCGATGCTCTGACGAACAAGCACAATGCAGCCATGACCGAGATGGCGCACGAATATGCGATCAAATATATGGACTTTGTAAAAGAAAACACATCTCGAAACGAAAGATAACATATGCAAACAATGTAACTAAGGGTTACAGCACGTTAATTGAGAGAGACAGAAATTATGCCCGCTTATCCAGAAGCTTATCTGTGGTGAGAATCATAAGATTCATAGATATGAGCTGTAATTATGCCTCTATAATCTTGGCGTAACGGCAGTTACTTTACAGGGTCTATTTGTGAAATCATTACCTTGCGTTTGCCCTGGCACAGGCGTTCTTCCTTTTTGCATGGATCGTTGATATAGTAAAAGTTACACAACTATTAATATTATTTATATGCGCGATTTAATAAATAAGGCAAAAGAATGGACAGCTTTCGAAGGAGCAGAACAGAAGACAGATGAAAACCGTCTGAAGAAACTGCGCCGGGAAGAACTGCTGGATATCCTTTTGGAAATTGAAAAAGAGAATGAAGCGCTTGCCGCAGAAAATGCCAGCCTGAAGCAGCAGCTTGAAGAAAAGACGGTCGTTCTGGAACAGGCGGGCACGCTTGCCGAAGCATCTGCCGGTATGGGAGGTCTTTTTGATGCGGCGCAGAAGACAGCAGACAGCTATCTGGAAAATGTCCGCAGGCTCTGTGAACGCAGAGAAACCCGCAGTAAAAAAATGATCGAAGATACCAAACAGCTTTGTGTCAGCTATGCTGAAAAAACCCGTGAATTATGTGAGGCTGCGGCGGAAGATCCAAGTCAGGCAGCACTTCTGAAAAAGACGGTCTCGCAGCTGTTTGAAGAGGAAAGCCAGGAAGAAACGAATCATGAGTGAGAAAGATCATTATCGTCCTACGGCAGATGAGATCAGTCAGGAAATAACGGCGGGGAAAAGAAGGCGTACATTTTTCCGGACGCTGCGCAGCACCGCATTTGCCATGTTGTCGGTTGCGGCAGTGGCGATCCTTATCGCGACGCAGCTGCTTCCGACACTGCGTATTTTCGGTAGTTCCATGTCTCCAACCCTGGAAGAAGGGGAAATCGTGGTGGCGGTCAAAACATCGAAATTCAAGACCGGTGATATCGCGGCGTTTTATTACAACAACAAACTGCTTGTAAAACGGGTGATATGCGGGCCCGGAGAATGGTTTAACCTCCAGGAAGACGGAACGGTATATGTGAACGGCATCCGGCTGGAAGAACCGTATCTGACGGAAAAACACATGGGAAGCTGTGATCTGGAACTGCCTTATCAGGTTCCGGAACAGCAGTATTTCATGATCGGAGATGACCGTGAAAGCTCCGTTGACTCAAGACTCAAACAGGTTGGATGCATACCGGAAGAACAGATCGTCGGAAAGATCTTCTTCCGTATCTGGCCGTTATCTGCATTTGGCAAAGTATCCTGATTCACCAATCCAGTCAGCATGTCTGACAGCTTATTATATAAATATAAATGAACAGAGTGACCGAACGATATCTTCAGCAGCAACCGTATCATCAACTTCATCAGCTGAAAAAGCATGGAACAGTATTGCTGGCATTCATTATACTGATTACTACGACCAGAGCACTGATCCTCCCTGCTTTCACACAGAAGAAGGATGTTTTCTGCGGGCTTGAAGAACACGTTCATACCGAAGAGTGCTATGAGAAACAGCTGATCTGCGGACAGGAAGAGGATGAAACACATACCCACGATGATTCCTGTTACGAAACCGTTTTAACATGCGATCAGCCGGAACATACCCATACACTGGACTGTTACTCAGACCCGGCAGCGGATATCGAAACCGAACAGGACTGGATCCAGAGTATGCCATCCTGCCGGGAAGAAGAATCACCCGCGGAACGGCTGATTGAAATTGCCCGCTCTCAGCTTGGCTATCGTGAGAGTGAGCTAAATTATAAAACAAATGATAATGGGACATTAAATGGCTATACACGGTATGGACAATGGCGGGATCAGCCTTACGCAGACTGGAACGCATTGTTCGTTTCATTCTGTCTTCATTATGCAGATATCCAAACCGAGAATGCCCCTTATTTTGATAATGCCGGGGAATGGAAACAGCGTCTGCAGTCACAGGGCAGATATCTTGCAAGAGACGCAAGTGCATATCAGGCGCTGCCAGGAGATCTGCTGTTTTTCCGGTGTGATGACGGAAGCGAGCATGTCGGAATTGTTGTTCAGACAGAGGCGGAACAGATCGAAGTCATCGCCGGGGATCAGGATGGAGAAGTCCGTGATCTGAAAATGGACATCCGGGAAGAACGGGTAGAAGGCTATGGACTTCTGCCGGTTTCACTGCGCCCGGAAACAGTGGAAACCGAAGGCAGTGGAGAAGAAACGGCCGTGACAGAAGCAATCCCGGATCTTTCTGCGGAGGCGGAATCGGAACCGGAAGAACAGCCGGAAACTGGCAAACTAATCGCGGAAACAAATGGCGTTACTGTCACGGCTGAAACAGGCTTATCTTCCGAAGGGCTCCATCTCGAAGTAAGCAGCGTTGAAGTGACAGACGAGGATGTCAGCGTACTGGAAGAAGCACTCAGTGAACAGCTTCCGGATGGAATTGAAAAACATGCGCATGTTGATCCAGACACGGTCCAGATGCTGGAAATATCGATCGTAGATGAAGACGGAGAAACCGTTGAATGTGAGGAAGAAGTAATCCTGACGATCCGTGAAACAGATCCTGAGACGGATATTGTCACACTTGATGAGACCGGTGCAGTTCCGCTGGAAACCGAACAGACACCGGAAGGCGTGACGTTCACGGCCGCATCATCCGGAGTCTATGCATTTGGATATACGGTTGATTTCTATGTAGAAGGATTTGAATATCACATGCCGGGAGGATCCTCGATCCTTCTTTCCGAACTGATTGATGCCCTGTCACTTTCCCTCACAGCAGAAGAGATCGAGAGTGTCGATTTCAGCGACCGGGAACTGCTGTCGGTCATTCGAATCGAGAATGACTGGATCCTGAACAGTCTGAAACCGTTTGACAGCGAAGAAGAACTGATCCTCACACTTCAGAACGGAGATGTTTACAGCATTAAAGTGCTGGATGCGAAAACGTATTCCTTCCAGTTCAATGTCAACGATTCCTCGGCGGGTTATGCATATAACACAAGCATGAACTATGGTGAATCCATTTATCTTGCGGTACAGAACGACGGTCTTTCTGCTGGATCTGTAAGACCTCGTTCTTCTTCCGATCCGTTTAATGGTCATTACAGCGCAACTCCTGGATATGAGTTCCGTTACTGGATGATAAATGGCTATCAATACTTTGGCCGGGGAGAAGAAAACCCAGGGAGCTATGCCGATCTGTATTCGATTCGTCCGTGGGTCGGAATCAGCGGGGTGCCGGATCGTGCGGCTACTTTTACGGCGTGTTTTGCGCCGGCTGGTGAGCATATCATTGTTTTCGACAAATATATCAAGGCTGATACCGATGGAAGAGTCTATGGATCGGTAACACATGGCGATGCAAGGCACTATGAATATCTGAATGAATCCGGCGAGACAGAATCTGTCTATTACTGCTATTCCGGTTCGTCTTCAGCGATGCTGGCGGAGCCGTTTGATAATGGCGTATTTGTTGGATGGTATGAATCAGGAACAGATAATCTGATCTGTGAATCTTTATACTTTGTGCCTCCGGCAGATCTGAACAGAGATATCACTGTGCAGGCGAAGTTCCGTAAAGCAGGTAATGTAACAGTTACTTATTATTCTTATGACAGCCGTGTTCCAGAATATCGAATCGCAACAATTACGATTCGTAATCAAGGCCCCAGTGGAACAACGGTGTCCGAAGAAATTCTTGAAAACCATGTGCCAAGCGGCGCAATTGCGTCAGTAAATACTAATTACGAATTTGTCTGTTGGCGGGATGAGGATGGAAAGGTTCTTACTCGTAACAAAGAACTGATTCTTTATAACCAAATTACATCAGATACAGAATACAAAGCGGAATATCTGGAAACAAAATATGAACGAATTCTCCTCAGAAGTAATAATCGCAGTTACGGAAGTGTATGGGTCACAGAAGCGGATTGGACAGATACTATGCAGGGATATGACCTGTCAGAGGGAAACATTGTTCTTAGAAGGACAATAACTGCTAAACCGGAAGAAAACTATCGCTTTGATCATTGGGAACTGAATGGTAAACGCTTTTCGTATGATACAGAGATTTCGGTGCTCAATCTTATGGTATCACCGGATAGAAGCACTCATGTTCAGGAACTGACAGCTGTATTCCGGCCTATTTGTCATATCACCTATGATCTGAGCCAGATCCAGCAGGTAGGAAACAACTCAGCCGATTACCAGCATTGGGAAGATGTCTCGTGGTGTTCGAAAGATGTATATGTAGATCGAGATGGTCTTGTGACACTT
>DMBB01000409.1:290-4580 GCA_003446295.1 Erysipelotrichaceae bacterium | reverse complement strand
GGTACTCTTGCCAAAATGATAGATAAAGCTTCCTGAAATTGTTTTTTTGTTCTGACAAAATATGCTTTGTCAGAGTACATGGTTCATATATTTATACATTACTATCAACATTCAAAAAATCATTATGAAACTGCTCAAAGGGGTATGCATTCGATCCAGTAAGCATATATAAGCGTTCAGAAAGAGAAAAGCCCGGAATACACCGAGCTTTATAAATATACTGTTTATATCATTATGCTTTTTTCAATGTGATCACCACATCACTCAGATCTTCCGGAACAGCAAATTCCTCTGTACATGCCTCATAACCTACAGGAGCCTTATGAACATGAACAGTATAGTGTCCGTTGCCTGCAGTGAATGAAGCTGTGCCTTCTGTATCTGTCTTACCCATCATGCATGTGGTATCGGAGCAGAACTGGACCGAAACACCTTTCACAGGCATGCCTGCTTCATCCTTGACAATGATACGGCACACATCCTTTTTATGCTCAGATGTTCCTTCCTGAGCAGCAGGAACAACTCCTGCTTTTGCAAGCATCTCATTGATCGTATCTTCGTATAAGGACAGATCCGCCGGTGCACCGATCACAGGATATGTCATGATCACGCCTTCACGGCTGACAAAGAACGATGTCGGATATCCTTCTGTCGGCAGCTGTTCTTCCAGCTGTGCAAACGGAAGCAGATTGATGTATGTCAGATTGTTTTTTGCCATCAGCTCTCTGCATGCATCTGCTTTCTCATCCGCGTCTGAACAGATACCGACGATCGCAGCATCCCTGTCTGCCAGACGGCGGTGAATATTGCCCAATTCCTCCAGTTCGTTCCTGCACGGACCGCACCAGGTAGCCCAGAGGTTGATCATGGTGACCGCATGTGCCGCAAAGAGTTCTTCACTCTTCACTGCATTGCCCTCTGTATCCTCTGTTTCAAAGCTGAGCTTTCTGCCAACCAGATCAGCTCCCGGTACTCTCGGTTTGTAGTATTCGGCATTTTTCAAAGCCTTGATCAGCGCGTTCTTAAGCACAGGGAATTCTTCCTGGAAAGCAGGACCCATGCTGTTCATGAAGGAAGCTTCCACCTTGGGATCTTCGATCGCATAATAGGTCAGATCATCGCATCTGCCGAGTTCGATGAAGTCATCCGCAGTCATACTACCTTCCGCACTCAGCCTTTTGATGATCTCTTCAGGACCTTGACCTCCTTCAATACCTGCTACCGTCAGCATGACTCCCATGGCATTCGTGGCTTTCAAAGTGTCCTCTTCACTCATCTGTCCCCCGGCAGAATGACTGCTGATCTCTGCCAGCTCTTCCTTGGTCAATGCCATATAGTTCATCAAAAACAGATAAAGACCATTGACATTGCCGACTGGCATCGGCATGAGAGCTCCTGTTGTATGATCAAAAATATCAGGATAGGTCAGACGGAATCCCATCTGGTCATAAGTTTCTGTTCTTCCCATAATTCCATTTCTCACTTTCTTTTTTCCAAACTGATTATACATGTTTCCACGATCTTATACTTTATTTGATTGAACGCTTTCAACCCAAAACTGTTTTCATGGCTCATATAACCATACATAAGCAAAAATATTATCATCAATCACTTAACAAACAATATACCTTTCTGAAGTGAAAAAGACACATCCGCTTCTGCACTGCTTCATGAATGATGACTGCAGTCCGTCTCCTGATAACAGTAAATGCCTTGACTCTTCATATACATTTGCTATTCTGAAATTAGAATGATATTCTAATTTTGGAGAACAATTATGAAAACAAGGATCTATTACTTTACTGGTACCGGCAACAGCATGCGCGCTGCGCGTATCATTGCCGAAAAGCTTGGCGATGCAGAGATCATTTCCATGCGCAATGATCCTGCGGATTACCCTGCTTCAGATTGTGACATTGTTGGGTTTATTTATCCTGTTTACCACTGGACCATGCCTGCTCCTGCTGCAGCGTTTGTCAGGAAGCTTGAGATCAATCCGAAAGCGTATGTGTTTGTCGTGGCCATGCCGAGCATTATCTGCGGCATTGCCTGTGAGAAGCTTGCGGAGATCCTGACAGGCAAAGGCATCCGCATCAACTATGGCGATCTTGTTCACAATGTCGCAAGTTACGCCATCGTCTATCCCCCATTTCCTCCTGCAAAACTCATGGTCCCCCAGGCAGAGAAGAAGCTGCAGAAGATCGCAGCAGATATTGCCATGAAGAAAGAACAGCCCTATCCCCGTGCGTCAAAGTTCATCAAATGGAGAAGGCAGCGTGTCATGGGACCGTATCTGGAGCTGCAGAAATATGCAGATATGCCCTTTACGGTCAGTGAAGACTGTATTTCATGCGGACTGTGCACAAGAGTATGTCCCTGCAGTAATATTATTCTGAGTGACGGCAGACCGGTATTTCAGCACCACTGTGCCAACTGTATGGCATGTATCGTCTGCTGTCCCAAACGTGCGATCGGTTACGATATCAGAAAAGAGGATCAGATACTGCTGAACGCAACCGGTTCCAGAACACCGGTCGTCAGGATCATGGGACTTCCTGCAAAACGAAAGCTGTACAGGAATCCGTATATCACAGCCGGGGATCTGACAAAGGATATTGAAGTATGGCAAAAAAAGGAATGATCACAAGAGAAAACATCATCACCGCAGCAGAAAAGGTATTTTTGAAAAACGGTTATGAGAAAACATCTGTCAAAATGATCCTGGAGGAGGCACATGTCGTTACAGGCAGCTTCTATCATTTCTTCCCTTCCAAGGAAGCATTGTTTGAAGCTGTCACAGAACGCTTCCTTGCCGGCTATACAGAACGAGTGACTTCCATCCTGCATGATGACAGTCTTGACATTACGCAGATCATCGAAGGTCTCTTCCATGAACTGCAGGAAACAGCGGACCGGTATTACAGCACGCTGCAGGCGGACAATCTGCACTGGACCGTACAGCTTGCACTGCATGAGAAGACACTGGAAGCACTCGTCGATCCGCTGTCGCATGCCCTGCACCGTCTGCAGAAAGACGGAACAGTCAGAAGCTGTCTCAGTGCGGACGATGAAGCACTGGCAAGGATCCTGATCAAAGGCTCTGAAGCAGTGCTGCATGGCAGCGTGGAGAAGGATGCTTTACGTCACGATCCTGAACAGATACGTGAATTATTGCTGGAATTCTGGAAACGGATCATCGCATTCTGATACGAAAAATGGCGGAGCGTCCTCCGTCATTTTATCTATTGGGTCGTAATTATGAATTACTGCTTATTTAATAGCATGTACCCTTGCAGATTTCAAGGGCTTCTGCATCATTTCACAAAACTTTCTGACAATCGGTCAGTTTGTTATTCCTGCGGGATCAGTCCTTCGTTCATACTGACAAAGCGCTTCTTTCTCGCCCTTGACAGACGGAACAGACCGGTCACCGTGAGGCTTAATTCCGGAAGCCTGTCGGGGTTCCTGTTTGACGCAGTGCGGATATATGCTCTGCCTTCCAGCAGCACCCTGTCGCCGACTTCAAAATCATATGCTTCATCAGCGCGCCAGTCCTTGGCAGTATAGCTGATCACATCAGTTGATATACCGTCAATATCAGTCGTATGACTGTATATCCTGCTGCCTGTTTCGTTCAGAAGCACGCGGATCTTTTTATCCAGGCCATGAATGGTCACTCTTCCGAACGCCATTTTCTGGTCCTGATTCGCCCCCATATCAGTGCGCATCGTCGCAGTGCCGTCTGTTTCGATCGTTCCGATCAGTGTTACATGGTAACAGATCACTTCACCTTCACGGTCTCTGATCGACTCGAACGAAAAATAATCGCTGTATCTGCTCATTGAATTAGTCCCCTTTTTACTCACCTTTTTTTATATTATCACTGAATGTATAAAAAGTATATCAATTCAATGAATTGTGGAATTCTGATTTGATGCTGTCGGAGATCATTTCCTCTGTCTTTGCAAGGAACTCCTCCTGATCGATCTCTCCGCTCAGAAGATCTTCCAGAAGTCCGCGGATATCCGTCAGATCGATCTGGATGATGCCTGCAGCAGAAAGGATCTCCCCTTTTCTCATCTTCAGACCGGGGATCTGTTCACGGATCTCGCCCGCGTCAGTGTCCATGACGAACTCTTCCGTCTCAAAATCAAATGATACTTTATCCATGTTCCACTCCTGTATCTGTCTCCATCATACAGCAAACATTGATCGAAGTGTTGTTTGATACCTGAAAACTTAAAGAACGTACTGCTCGATATATCTGCCCATGCCGTCTTCCGTGCACGG
>DMBB01000409.1:0-201 GCA_003446295.1 Erysipelotrichaceae bacterium | reverse complement strand
GCTTTGGCTTCATCGCATCCGTTCTGCAGGCAGACGCCCCAGCCGGCAGCCCTCAGCATTTCGACATCATTGTCCATGTCACCAAACGCCATGATCTCCTCCATCGGGATATTCATGTTTTTCGAGAACATAGTCAGTCCCGTTGCTTTGGTCACACGGGGATCCATGAACTCCACGATGCCCGGGCTTGTCAGCACCGAT
>DMBB01000085.1:2692-5495 GCA_003446295.1 Erysipelotrichaceae bacterium | reverse complement strand
GAGTGCCGTTTCTTATCATACTTCCGGAACATGCAGAATACATAGGTTCCCTGAAAAAAAGTCCTGTTTCATCATGCGGTACTGAAAATTTATGAAAGAAATACAGTCCATGCGGGATTTTCACTGATTCAAAACAAACATTTGAAATACCGTTTTATTTTTCTTTCATTCACGGTATATTGGAAGTGTATTGGATCTGCTGATAATCATCATTTGAATAGAGGAGAAAGCTTATGCTGTACACTAAGATCAAAGCATCCTTCATCCTGGCCAAAAACAGGCTGTACAGAACATTTCTTGTCAAACCTGACATCGATCTTGAGACACTTGGCTGTGTGATCTGCACAGGTTTTCGAGCGACTTATGAACATGCATTTATGTTCCGGGTCAGGAAACTTTCATTTGTACCGGAAGAATGGCTGGATGATTACTTTGATCATTACCGCTCCATGAAAGGCAGTACACTCGAGGATCTTGGCCCTTCATTCCGCTTAATATATGACACGGGTGACAACTGGGAATTTGAATGCAAAGTATACAAACGGCCTGTCGAGTATGATTCAGATGAAACTGCTGTCATCATTGACGGAGCAGGTGCCGGGATCTGGGAAGATAACGTCTGGGGATTCACACGCTATCTGGATGGTGAGATCCCGCCCGATACAAGTGAAGATCTTGAAGAAATTGACTGGTATATGCCATGGAATCTCGAACTGGAACAGATCGGAGATTTTGATCATTTCGATCCGGCTGAAGAGCAGGAAAGACTCATGGAAAACCTTCATGCAGATGTATACAACTTCAAAAGATACAACTCTGATGACGATCTTTATGATCCGATGCCTGCAGGCAGTATCTGGCATGCATTCCATTCCAATATGAAAAAAGGTGCGGACACGCCGAATAAGATCAAACAGCAGCTCGAAGAATTCAAACATGTCTGCGGTGTGCTGAAAGAACAAGGGGCATTGCCTGAAAAGTTCACTGACCTCATACATACCGGTGCTGATCCGGTCGATCTCAATTTCATGTCCGAGCAAATGCCTGAACTGATATTCCACACCCTGGAAAAGGAACAGGCTTTATCCGAACTGATAGAACTGCGGGACATGTTCATTTATGGACCGAATGAATATGATGAACTGACCGATCTTATTGCTTTGTCATATATTCATTTGAAAGAATACAAAAAAGCTCAGAATGAAGTTGACACATGGCGCGAAAAGTATCCTGACAGCTATCTCATGAACGCACGCCAGATCAATCTATACACCATGACCAAAAAGCTGAAGGATGCAGAAGCGCTCCTGCAGAAACTAGATATCATGAATATGGAGATCGATCCCAAAAACTCCTGCATTTTCCTTGCAGCACGGGAATTCTACATTGCAAAGAAAAACAGGAAGAAAGCTGCCTGGGCCGAAGAGCAGATCAATCTCCTGATCGAAAGACTCGAAGAGCAGTATGACGATGACTTTGATGAAGATGATTATGACGAAGACGATTATGATGATGACGACTTTGACGGTGACGACTATGAAGAAGATGTGATGAATCACACGATGATGGAAATGATGCGCAATCTGATCATTTCCGATGCCCAGGAACGGTTTGATAAATATATCAGGGAATACCGGGATAAACAAAGCAAAGAAGCAGAACAGGAAATCCTGGCAGCCCTCGCCCGTTCGTTCTTTATGAACCGGGAATTCCGGCTCAGCAGGAACAGGAACGGCAATCCGAAGACCGTGCGCTCTGACGGAAAAACATGGATCGCTCTATATACCGACCGCGATAAAGCAAAGAAAGACGGCGTTCAGGATCCGGACATTGTTTCTGCGGCAGATATGATGGAGTATGCAGAAGATCATCCGCACATTGCAGGCTACCTGATCGATCCGGAACCCGGCTATGACGGCTATAGCCTGCCCGCTCAGACGATCCTGGAAAAACTGCATGAACTGATGACGCATGTTTCACATCAAATGGCTGAACGATTTGGATTTGATGCGTACGATCATATGATCGATGAGGAGGATATCCCGTTCTGAAAAGACATTCAGACATAAAATTGAAAAGAGGGATGCTGAAGATGACGATTCCATACCCTGCAGCATCCCTCTTCTTTCTGCGTATTTTATTTGTCGTCTGATCTGCTCACTGTGATGCGCTCAACTGCCTCCATACGGATCAGTTTGTCCTTAATGCCCTTGGCGCTTTCCGTACGGACATACAGCCATTCTTCATCCGCATCCAGGATCGTGTTAGAGCCGTGCTTCGTGTTGCCGTACATCATGATATCGGGATCCCCGTAATCCTCTTTCAGTTCAATGATCACACGCTGTCCAATATATGATTCAGCGGCATTCAGAAGGGAATGTCTGTTTTTATGATAGGAAGTCCCCTTCATCTTTGTCATTTCACGCTCCAGTTCCGTGAGCCTTCCTTTCAGGGAAGTTAATTCCAGAAATGCCATCAGACCGAAAATACCGAATACAAATCCGACATATTCCATTTACACATCCTCCCTGACCAGTTCCATTGACAATACAGAGGATACCGGGATCAGTTTTTCGATCCTGCCTTTTTTCGTCTCTGCTTCGATCTTCATCCAGTTCCCCTCAAAGGCAATGATCCTGCAGTCGGCCTTATACAGGTCCGGATCTGCTTCATCATCAAAGAAGCTGAGTCTGACGAGCTTCCCTTCCGCGCCCTTCAGCAGTCTGCTGATGCCGGACACGGCTGCAGCAGTCTCCTTACTTTCATCATCTTTCAGAAGATAATCGCAGCTGACATGCAGAAG
>DMBB01000085.1:0-2596 GCA_003446295.1 Erysipelotrichaceae bacterium | reverse complement strand
GTGCCTGCTTCCCAGCGGCTGACAGTCTGTCTTGTTACGCTCATCTTCTCAGCAAATTCGTTCTGCGTCATACCGAGGTCTTTGCGTTTCTTTGCAATCTTTTCACCAAGCTGATTCATTTTCGTTTCCTTCCTTACGGCTTCATTCTACAAAGCGGTGACCCTTCCCGCAAGAAATCCTCATGCGCAAAATGCAACACGGTAGTTTACATTTCTGTGTTTTTCTGAGTGCACAGAAGAAAAGAACCGCGCTGCACGGTTCTCACGTTTTGGATTCAGTTATTCAGCTTCTTTGACAACGTCTGTTTCATAGCACATGGATGTGCTTGTGCCGCCATCCAGACGGATGGCGTTATAGACATCCAGGTCCAGCAGGAAGTCCTGTACCTTCTCATCACGCATGCCGTTCCAGAAACTGATCAGGTAATATGTACCGTCTTCTTTCTGAGCCAGACAGCTGAAGGCATAGTCGTTGTAATGGTAGGCATAGAAGCCTGCTCCGCCTGTCAGGTCTTTCCGCTGACCGTCCACGATGTACGTATAGGAGCCGGACAAAGCGTTTTCCGATTCAACTTTCTCTCCGACCCATCCGCCGCCGTTGATGTCTTCTCCGCTGTAGACCAGCTTCATATTGCCTGTACGGTCCCAATAGGCTGTGCAGTAGCCGCTGCCGTATTCCGGGATATTCGGGTCATCCCAGAAGTACGTCCACTTGCCTGCCATTCTGAGTCCGCCGACAGGCTGTCCGACATTCGGATTTGTATGCCAGGAATAGTAGTTGGCGTTGATCCCGCCGGCACGTACATAGCCCTCACTCAGCAGTCCCCAGTCATAAATGTCACTGAGCCATTCGGCATGACCCATGTAATCCATTTTGACAAATGTTGTTTCCGAAGGCTTCACTTCCAGCATGTCATAGTTGATGCCGTTGAAGGTACCGGTATGGTGAACGATATCCCCCTCTGTTCCTTCCAGCGTATAGATATTCACTGCGGAACCGATGGTATTGTTGAAGCCGAGAATAAAGGTGTTGGAATAACCCTGTCCCCAGGCTTTTCTCACCAGTTCGGCTTCCGTATTCAGTGTATGTGCTCCTGCAGCACTCAGTGTTAAGAGCAATGCTGCGAACAATCTGCCTGTCTTTTTCATATGCAAACAATATTAAACGATATTTCCGTGAAAAGATAGACTGAAAATGCGTTTGTCTGTTATACAATGTATGTCATGAAAAAACTAATGTTAGCAATCCTGCCGGCACTTCTTCTGGCCGGCTGTTCAGTCAAAGAAAAAGAAATGGAAGTCAGTGTCTTTCAGAATACCGTCACATCCGTATATACCGGCAAAGTGAAGCGGAAGCTTCCGGAAGGTGAAGGCACAGCGGTACTGGAAAACAATGCTGTGGCAGAAGGTCTGTTTGAACAGGGTGCCTGGGTATCCGGCACAGCAGACAAAGTGCCCTACAGCATCTCATACAACAACGGAATGATCAGCGGCACCTATACCGGTGAAGTGGCAGAACAGCTGCCCTCCGGCAGCGGTACATTCACGTCCGACACGTTCACGTTTGAAGGTACATGGAACAATGGCGTTCCGGACGGTCCCGGCACGCTCAGTGCACAGAGCTTTCAGATCGGTGCACTGGATGGCAGCTATACCGGTGATGTTGACAAAGGCATGTCTGAAGGAAACGGAACATTTGTGTACAGTGATGATGAACATGAAATCACGATGGAAGGCAGCTTTGCCGGCAGTAAGTTTGACGGACTGCTGACAAAGACCGTGCGCTATGGCGAGACGGAAAAGTCCTATCCTGTCTTCTATCAGAAAGGACAGGAAGTACATGACACCGCCGCGATGATTGCTTACCTGGAAGGCATGCGGAACACATCATACTGTCTGAGTGAAGCACAGTTATCCTTCATTCAGGATCACACAGCCCTGTTTGAGGGCACTGCCAAAGACAATGATCTTCCGAAGGAATATGCAGTATTCAACCGCGACAGTTTCAAAGAAACAGATGCACCTTCCCTGATCCTGATCAGGAATGCTGCGATCAGGTCTGTACAGCGCTACAAGCCCTATGAGGGTGCTGACACTGTCACATCACTGATCGTTGAGAACAGTGACGGATATTATCATCTGGTATTTGCCTATGGCGTCACCAAGGCAGACAGAGGCGATATTGTGGATATATGTGCCCTGCCTTTATGCAAGAGTACATTAACAGCTCCCGAACAGGACTATCCTGCGATCGATGCGGCAGGTGCTGTCGTCTTCGGCGGCTGATAATCATGATCTGAAAGGAACAATTCATATGAAGCATTCAAAAACAATGATCCTTCTGCTGTCAGGATTACTGCTGACAGGCTGCAGCTCAGGTTCAAAGACACCGGAATCAGGTTCTGCAGATCCCGCTACCGCAAAGGAAACCGAACAGCAGAAGCCTGCTGAAGAAACTGCTGCCCCAAAGGACAAATACGCCGGTTTCCAGAAAGGACAGACGGTCTATGACGAAAATGATGTTGTCATTAAGCTGAAAAAGATCAGCGATGACAAATCATATCTGAATGTCGAATTCGATGTTGAAAACAACATGA
>DMBB01000345.1 GCA_003446295.1 Erysipelotrichaceae bacterium | reverse complement strand
ACAGACAGACAGTGAACCGGCTGCGGAGAAAGAAAGTACTGAAGAGACTGCAGCAGCAGAAGAAATCCAGCCGGAAACAGAGATTGCTGTTGAAGAACCTGTTCCTGAAGAACATCCAGCTGAGGAAGCAGCAGAGCAGGTACCTGAAGAAAACAAAGCTGAAGAAATTCCTGCAGAAGAGATTCCTGAGCACAGTATTGAGGAAGCACAGACTGACAGCGAACCGGCTGCAGAGAAAGAAAGCACTGAAGAGCATGCAGTGATAGAAGAAACTCAGCAGGAAGAAGTGAATTCTGCTGAAGAACAAGCTGCAGAGGATTATCCTGCTGAAGCTGACAGGGAAGAGGCAGCTGCAGATAACAGCAGCGAACCAGCAGTTCCTGCAGAAGAACCTTCTGAAGAAATCAGAACAGAAGAAATCACGGAACAGCCGGCTGCCGAAGAGACAGCAGGTGAGCAGACTCCTGATGAAGAACCTGCACCGGCTGAAGAAGCTGAACGGAGTGTTTCTGAAGAGAACAATGAGCTTCCTTCCAGATATGAAACACCCGAATACCAGGCGTTCCTGAAAGAACAGCCGGAAAACGCTGATGATGAGGCTCCTGCAGATGAAGTAAGCGAACGGACTTTGCCGGAGGAAACATCCGAAACTGAAACAGAACAGCCGGAAAGTGAAGAACTTCCTTCCCGATATGACACGCCTGAATTCCAGGCATTCCTGAAAGAACAGGAAAAAGAAGAGATACCGTTTGCGGAAGAGGAAACACCTGTTGAAGAAACTGGTGAACGCAGTGTTCCGGAAGGAAGTGAAGAAGAGGATCCCGGACCGCGCAAAAAGCGTATTGCTGAGCAGAACCGCAGAAAAAAGAAAAAGTCCAAGAAAAAGGAAAAGTATGTCAGCAAGCGTGAGCGGGGCATTATTGAGGAAAAACCGCTTCCTGCTCAGAAGCCTGAGGAGGAGATATCGGAAGAGGTTCATGAAGAACCGGAAGTCATAACACCTGCGGATACAAAGCATGCGGAACCGGAAGTGATTCCTTTTGTCAATCCGAGAGATCGGGAACAGCAGGCGGAAGTGATACCGTTCCTGTCAGAACTGACGCCGGAACAGCCTGCGGAAGGTGATGCTGAACGTACCAGAAGCATCTCTCTGTCATCGATCGAAGCGGAAGCTTCCGAACCGATCCCCGAGCCTTCTGTTTCATTTGAAGAACTGAAGTACAAGCGGAATCCGCTGATCAAGAGGATCACTGATCCCAACGGCTGCATGGCAAATGTTACGGAAATGACACCCAGAAGCACGTTGTCCATTCTTTGGGGACTGCTGCTGAAATGGGGCCTGAGCTGTGTGATGTATGTTGCATATGTTGCAGATATTCTGAATAAAGACGCGTTCAGCTACGCGAGAATGGTGTTTACGGACGCTTCATGGCTCTGGTTCAGGATCGTGGTGATCTGTATCGCTGCGGAACTGCTTGCCCTGATCCCGGCGAAACTGATCTGCCGGGGAAACCGGAAGGCCGGAGCCGGAAAGATCATGACAGTCATGCTGGAAGCAGACTTCAGCCCGCTGTTGTTCATGGCAGGCGGGGCACTGATGTTTGTCAATACTGCAGCAGGTGCTGCCGTAACAGCTGTGGCTGCAGGATATGAGCTGCTGGTGAGAGTCAAAGCACTGGAGATCGCGACGGAATGCAGAAAGGTACCTGCACTCATCGCATCACTGCTGTTCTTCTGTGTCCTGGCACTGCTCGGATATGCCGGCCTGAAGTATTTCGGCGGAGATCTGATCAAGATCTATTCAGTTATCTCAGGAAAATAAATGATCGGGAACAGAGCATATCTGTTCCCATTTTCTTTTTTGAGTGCTATATTACAGATGATAAAACTCAGGGCTGGGTGTGATTCCCGACCGGCGGTATACCCCGCGAACTGCTGCGGCAGAACGAACCGTTGAAATTACGGTGGCGACAGTAAAGTCTGGATGGAAGAGTATTTTATTCTTTGCATGTATTTTTCCCCGAGGTTTTTATCATTAAACCTCTTTTTTTGAGGTAATGGAGGAAAACCTATGACAACTTCAACTGCAGAACGTTCCAACATCCATGTTTTGACCAAGATCGCGATTCTCGGCGCAATTGCATTTGTGCTGATGATGATCGAATTCCCGATCCCGTTTATTGCTCCGCCTTTCTACAAGATGGACTTCAGTGAGCTTCCCGTACTGCTGGGCGGCTTTGCGCTGGGTCCGATGGCAGCTGTCGGGATCGAAGCTCTGAAGATCGTTCTGAATCTTCTGTTCCAGGGGACATCCACCGCATATGTCGGAGAAATGGCAAACTTCCTGATCGGTATTTCACTGTCTGTTCCTGCTGCACTGATCTATGGTGCAAATAAAACAAAGAACAGTGCGGTCAAGGGCATGGTCATTGGATCGGTGACAATGTCCTTAGTCGGTGTGCTGCTGAACTATTTTGTCCTGCTGCCGGCATACAGCTTCTTCTATCATCTGCCGATCGATACGATCGTTGAGATGGGCGGACAGATCTTCCCGTTTGTAACAAACAAACTGATATTCGTGATCGCATGCGTTACGCCGTTCAATCTCCTGAAGGGGATCATGATCTCGGTGATCACCGCATTGATCTACAAAAGAGTATCTCCCGTGCTCCACAGATGATCGAAAATGCCTGCATGACTGCAGGCTTTTTTAATCAGTCGCATGATTGCTGTCTGATTATGTTATAATTTTATGGAACTTAGTGCGTTAAAGGAGTTTTTTGTCTATGGAGTATTCACGTACAAAGAAATATGAAGAACTTAGAAATCATATGCAGAATGATGTAGATGATACATTATCTACGGAAGACCTTTCTGTATTTCAGCAGAGGCTGAACAGGATGGATCCTGTTAATTTCGAAGCTCCGATGGAATATACAGGTTCCAGGAACTATGATCCTGCTCATGCGAAAAATGATGCGGCTTATACGCAGCCTGAACCGGCACGCAAACCTGCGCAGCCTGCTTTTGAAGCACCCAGGGCTTCTGCCGGTGCCAGACAGTACCGTGATCAGGTCGATCTGAATGATCATGTACTGCACGGAAGAAATGAGAATGATACTTCCAATCTTCTGGACAACGACTATATGAATGAATATATCCGTGAAGTGAAGCAGTACAATATAGACCAGGGAAATGCATTGACACAGGATACGGAACTGAATGTCCTGAAGTCTCTGAAGGGCGATAATATGTCTTCACGCCGTCCTTATTCCGATGATGCGTTTACATCTGTCAAAGGATCACAGCGCAAGGCTATGGAACAGGATTCCATGGTCAGACCGATGGGCCCTGTATCCAAGCCGAAGCAGCAGACAGCACCGATCAGCCAGGTGAATACACAGCAGGATGTAGATATTCCGTTTGTCAAAGCAGATACATCATCCGATCTTGACCTTGGTGATGATTACCTGTTTGAAAAGCCTGAAACTCTGAAAAAACGTGAAACAACAAAGATGGACACTGTCGGCGGTACAACGATCGGCGGCGTTACCATGACAAAAGCTGATATTGCTGCACAGGTACAGAGTCTGATCAGTGCGGATGACGATTCCATGGAACTGCCTGATTTCCTGGATGGCGCGGAAACAGGCACGTATGCGGACGTTCCTGTCAACACAAAGACACAGCAGCAGCTGATCCAGGAAACGACGCAGATGCGCGCACAGCTGGATGATTATGAAGAAAATCTGAATGATGTCAACGATCAGATGAGCCGTACAAACAGAGTGCTCAACTTTGTGCTGATCGTTCTGATCATAGCGTTAGGTGCAGGTCTTGCAGTCGTGCTGTACTGGATTCTGATGGCAAAGGGGATTCTCTGATGAAAAAGATCAATATTGCAATGGACGGACCGAGTGCTGCCGGCAAAAGCACTGTCGCTGATATTCTCGCTGAGAAACTCGGCTATATTCACCTGGATACAGGTGCCATGTACCGCTGCGTCGCATTGAAAGCACTGCGTGAAGGCATCGCTCTTGATGATGCGGAAGCTCTGAAGGAAATGCTTGGACGCACTGATATCCGTCAGGATACTGAAAAGCATATCTATCTTGACGGAGAGGATGTTTCCAAAGCAATCCGTGAAGATCACATTTCCATGGCAACAAGCGATGTGTCCAAGGTCGCTGTCGTACGTGAGGACCTTGTAAGACGCCAGCAGAAGCTTGCTGAAGAAAAAGGCTATATCGTTGACGGCAGAGATATCGGAACAGTCGTTCTGAAGGACGCTGAAGTGAAGATCTATCTGACCGCATCCGCACATGCAAGAGCACTGCGCAGACTGAAGCAGAATCTTGAAAACGGGATCAGCACGTCTGATCTGGAAACGATAGAGAAGGAGATCGAAGCCAGAGACTATCAGGATATGCACAGAGAGATCTCACCGCTCACAAAAGCGGAAGATGCTGTTGAGATCGACAGCTCAGATCTGACGATCGAAGAGGTCGTAGATCGTGCATATGCACTGGCCGCGAGATTCCTGGACTAGGAGGGATCCTGATGAAAAAAGGAGTCATTGCGATCGTTGGCCGCCCGAATGTGGGCAAGTCAACGATTTTTAACAGACTTACGGGAGAACGGATCGCCATCGTGGAAGATACCCCGGGTGTTACAAGGGACCGTATCTATTCCACAGCTGAATGGCAGGGCAGAACGTTCAGCCTGATCGATACCGGCGGTATCCAGCT
>DMBB01000209.1 GCA_003446295.1 Erysipelotrichaceae bacterium | reverse complement strand
CTGATCCCGCTGGACGCTCCGGCACACAGCTATGCCCTTCCGGTCACCTGGAAGGAAATGGAACGCATACAGAACGCATACGGCACATGATCAAAACGGATGGGCATCCCCATCCGTTTTACAGTTCAATAATCATATGTCAGGTTGAAATGGCTCTTGTCCATGCCCTGGCGTTCGTAGAACCGCTGGGCGTCTGTGCGCCATGTTGATGTAGAGAGCTCCAGCCTGACAGCGTGATGCTGCCGGGCAGTCTCCTTTGCCTTCTGAAACAGCTGTGTTCCGATGCCCTGATTCCTGTATTTCTCCGAAACACAGAACTCCAGGATCTCGGCAACCGTATCTGCATGATGGAGCTGCTGCTCGATCCGCATGTTGATAAAGCCGATAACAGTGTTATCCTGCTCATATACATAGCTGATCCATTGCTTGGAACATAATTGACGTTCAAATATCTCGCTGAACTTTGTTTTATCCAGCTCTGTGCGCTCCAGTTCACACATCAGTCCGTATACGGCTTCCAGGTCTTTGTTTTCCGTTCTCCTGATCATATGCGCTCACTGATACAGATTCTTGTCTCCCAGCGGGATCTCAACGACTTCTGCCATCTTTGTCAGACATGTCTCGATCTGCTCGGAGATCTCACGCACGATGCGTTCCGTGATCTCTTCGTTCTTTTCTTTTTCAAGCTTCGCGTAAATATTATCGCGGACTTCCTGAGAGATCCTGTACATGCGCACTTCAAAGTATGACTTCGGGATCAGCTTTCTGACCGGAACAGGGATCTTCGAAGCCAGGATCGCTTCCTGCATCTTATCCTTACCTAATGCCAGGATCAGCAGTGAAATGATCGCTCCGGCAAAGATCCCGGGCAGTCCGTTGGCGATCAGCGCCAGACCGCTGCCTCCGCACAGCAGACCGATCAGCAGGGATACGATCGTGTCGATCATCCAGGTGATCTCATCGACCGCAAACAGGTCTTTTGTATCGACCTTGAAGTCGATGTCGGACATCGACAAATAGGAGTTCAGACTCAGTGCGGAATACGGTACGTTGTGCTTGACGCAGATCGGCATCGTATATTCTTCCAGCGCATAGGAAACTGTCTTCAGCCAGGATGCGACAGGCTTCATCAGAAGCTTTCTCGCCTCTTCCGTATGCAGATAGACATCGATCTCCTTCTGCAGCTCCCCGTCGATCATATCAAGCTTCTCGATCTCTCCGCGTCTCCAGCGTTCGATCACCGGCAGCGCGACATTCTCCAGGATCGGGTCAACGAATGTATCTACGGCATTCCTGTAAAGCGTCAGGATATTGTTCATGACGATATTCTCGACCGTGCTGCTTTCCTTCAGGCGCTCGATCTCTGCCTTGAATTCCTTCAGCTCATCATCGATCCTGCCGCAGTATGCCAGTCCCTTCGCGACTGAGAATTCCGGTTCGCTTCCGCTGATGATCACAGCATCCTCAAATACCTCCTGGCACCATTTCCTGACCGCAGGCATCTTTGATACGCCGCCTGTCAGGAAGATCAGTTCCGGCTGTTTTTCCGTAATGCCTTCTTTTGCCTGATAAAGGCTTTCCATAAAGACTTCTTTGAATGACTTGCCGTTGAGACGTTCCACGCCTTTGTTCAGCATCCTGTCAGCGATCTTTTCATTCAGCCTGAGCGTCAGTCTGACAGGAAGTCTTGTATAACGGATCGTAACGGTCTGCTGACAGTCATTCTTCTTCCAGTATTCTTCATCAGAGAAATACTTTTCCTTCAGTCTTCTGCAGGCAAATTCACAATAGCTCTTCCAGGCTTCGCTCTCACTGAAGATCTTCCGGATCTTTTTCGGATCGTTTGCGGCGTTTACGGATTCCTCCAGCAGGATCTCATCCATGATGCCGCCGCCCAGATATACCTCACCGCCTGTTTTCAGTTCAACTTCCTTGCCGCCCATAATATAGGCAAAGTCTGTCGTGGAAGAACCGATATCAACGACCAGCACAGGTCTTGAAAGGATGTCATATCCGACCTGCAGGTGCTTGGACTGACATGCCGATACAAGCGCAGCTCTGGATTCAGAGATGATCTTTGACGGCGGATAACCGGTGCGTTCAAAGATCTCACGGTACGCTTCTCTGGCCGCCTTATCCCATCCGGCAGGACAGCCGATATAAAAACTGCAGTCATCACCTTTGATCAGGTCTCCGTTCAGATAAAGCTCACCAAGCACGCCGGAAGCGAAGCTCTTGATGTCTTTTGCGGATGACGCATCGTTCAGGAATCTGCTTTTGAAGCGCAGCTTCCTTGTTACAGCATCCGGATCATAGCACGCACCTTCTCCGATCAGCAGATCGCCGTTCTTCAGGAGCGCATAGGCTGTTACAAAGCTCTTCATTTCACGGATGCTGAGGACTTCCGGAACGAGCTGGTCATGTCTGTCCAGTCTTGTGACAGCGCTCTCGGCATCACCCAGATCAAATCCATAATAGCGGTTCATAGTCTGCCTCCGGCTGCCAGTCCTTTTTTCAGCAGTGCATTGTCCATGACAAGTGCCGGTCTGAGCGTACCGCCCTCTCCGGGAAGGATATCAAACCAGGCATGGTCTTCTTTGGAATAGTCGACAGTCTCGATCCTGCGGTTATGCAGGTAATACTTGATATGTGAAATGGTCTCCATGGCCAGATCACTGTTCTTATCCGTATAGGCATCTTCCAGCAGCTGCGACAGCAGTGCCAGTTCTTTCTGATTCATGCCGTCCTTGTCCTTTTCCAGTTCATGACGGGCGTCGATCATTTCCTCTGTTCTGACATCAGCCAGCAGATGGTCTGCCGTGATCAGGACGCCCAGCAGATGCCTGTAGATCTTATCCGCATCAGCGATCGTCTCGGTCTGGATCTCGGTCTGTTTCTGCTTTCCCTGTGCATGGAAGTTTATTCCGCTTAAGAACAGACAGACCATGCCTGCAGCCAGCAGAATCAGAAATACCGGCAGATTGATGACCATGGATACCGCTCTTACCGAAAACAGCAGCAGTACAAACGCACCGACGGCACACGCGCATCCTACGCCAAGCAGTACCCAGAACAGCGGACTGTGCGCTGTTTTCTTTTCCTGCTTTCTGTATTCCTCCCTGCTGTATACCTTTGTTTCACCAAAGCTGTCGATCAGGTTCAGCGATGTCCTGACAGTGGAAAGGATACTGTAGGCGGATGCCTTGACGCGTTCGCTTTCCTCCTGTTCGTTGTATTTGAACAGGATCCTGCTGAGCGCGGAATCAGCTGCTTTGATCATGGAAGCAGTGTCAGTCTGTGTTTTCAGTGTATTCAGAAAGGATTCTTTCTCTTTTTCAAATAATGATTGCAATGTTGCCATAACGCATCTCCGTACAGAACAATATTATCACATTTTGAATCATGAAAAATGACTGACATCAATGGTCAGTCATCGAGCATTTTGATCGAAGTGATCACCGGCTGGTCTTCCGGCGCAATGGTTCCGTTGTTATCCAGGGGCTTGGAGTCAGCAGCGATCTTACGGCATACTTTCATGCTGTTGTCATCTGCCACCCATCCGAATGCCGCGTAATTGCCGTCAAGATGCGGCTGGTCGCTCAGCAGGATAAAGAACTGGGAGCTTCCGCTGTCCGGGTCCGTTGCACGTGCCATGGAAAGCACTCCCGCGGTATGCTTGAGCGGATTGTCGTAGCCGTTGGAAGAGAACTCACCGATGATCGTTGCATCAGATCCTCCGAAGCCGTTTCCTTCCGGATCTCCACCCTGAAGAATGAATCCGTCCATGATCCTGTGGAATGTCAGTCCGTCATAGAAACC
>DMBB01000358.1 GCA_003446295.1 Erysipelotrichaceae bacterium | reverse complement strand
CCGCTTCCAGCGAAGCTGAAACAGAAACTGCAGCCGAACAGTTCACTGCTTCCGGTGCCGAGGCAATGACAGCTGCAGGAATGTCCGATCCGATCAAAGAGATCGTAAACACAGAAGACGCTGTATTTGATATCGAAGGCAATACAGCATCCACAGCTCTTAATATCGGTACGGAAAAAGAACCTGTTTACCTCGATGATAATAATTATGTGACAGGTTATTCCTATTACAATGTCATGGGCTTCACGGCTCAGGTCAAACAGATCAAAGCAATGCTGGACAAATATCCGGATGTCGATACTGTCGCATACGCCGACGGAAAGACTGTCTCCCGTTCATTTGTCGAAGATATGAACACACTGGTAGACAGACTGAACGCATTCGATCCGACGCTTTCTCTGAAATATGATTTCGATAAAGCCGGTTCCAACTATATCGCCTCCAACGGATCTGCAGTTCTTGAATTCCATGTCCAGACAAACGGTTACTGGGGATATGACCTCGCAGGCGATTCCATCATCGATAAAGTTGTCAACGAACCGGGCGGTTATATGGAGAACCAGGAACTCAATAACAAGTACGCACAGTTCTTCACAGTTGACCTCACCGACAGATATGAAGGCCTCTATATCCTCAACGATACAGACCTGCAGAACCCGGTACTGTATATGAATGATGACGAAGCTTTCCTTGTCGATGTTGACTTCCGCGGTGCAGAGAATCTGAAGAAGATCCTCGCTGAACTCGTCGGTGACAAGCCCCTCTATATCTACATCACACACGCTCACGGCGATCATTATCAGAATCTGGATGCATTCGATACAGATGCAGTCGCAGGTCTGTATTACAGCAAGACAGAACCCGTCAGCGGTGAAGGTGTCGGCGGAACAAAACTTGAAGACACATTCCAGAGATGGGTCGACGCAGGCAAGATGATCTACTATGAAGACGGCGATATCATCGAGCGTGCCGGCAAGCAGTTCGAAGTCGTGATCATGTCCAACCATACCGCAGGCGGTTCCCAGCTGATCGACCTGACAGACCGCATTCTTCTTTCCGGCGACACACTCGGCGCACAGACATTCAAAGGAGGCACCAGCCTCGGTCTCGATTCGGTTGACATGTGGATCGGCGAGTTCGATCACAGCATTGAAGCTCTCGATCTGAACGGCGAAAGCAAAATCGATTATATAATCGGCGGTCATACGGGCTACCTGAACACATGGGAATTCGAAAACTGGGTATACACATGTCTGCAGGAACTCAGGGAAAACGGTGAGGAAGCTCTGTACGCAAATCCGATCGGTCAGAATACGATCGTTGTCAAAGACGGCGCAGTATTGACTGAAGAAGAAAAAGCAGCACAGTTCAAGGACGGCACACCTGTACCGGCGATCTCCGATGAAGAAGTCACACATGTCGCTTCCATCAATGTTCGTCTGCCGCAGCCTGAGCAGTAATCAATCCGACAAAAAACAGAGAGCGCTCAAAACGCTCTCCGTTTTTTTTGTGTGATCTGATCGTTATCTGCTGACCAGCCAGGTCTCGAGATATCTGCCGACGCCGTCTTCCTCAACGCCGTATTCCGTAACAGCCTGGGCAACCGCCTTGGTGGGATCGGAACCGTTCTTCAGACAGACGCCCCAGCCGGCAGCTTCCAGCAGTGCGATGTCATTGTCCTGATCGCCGAATGCCATGATCTCTGACAGGGGGATGCCGTTCACTTCGCTGAACTTGCGCAGTGCAAGGCCTTTATCCACATGCGGGTCAATGAATTCGATCGTGACATGGTTGAATCCTTCGAAGGTCTTGATCATATTCCATCTGTCGCTCTTCAGGGAAGCTGTCCTCTCAAGGAATTCCGGCATGGCCGCAGGCTTCAGATGCACTTCGATCTTGCCTGTATCAAATTCACTGACAAAATCCGTATCACCGATCTCAACGATCGACTTGTTCCTCTGCTGGGAATCCCTCAGGAACTCATCCATATGCAGTGCCCTGATCTGGTCATAGCCGTTAACGTAAACGATCGCATTCAGTTCCAGATCGGTGATTGTGCCGATGATCGTCCGGACATTTTCTTTCTTCAGCTGGTAATAATGCTCGACAACGCCTGTCTCCCTGTTATACAGATCGCCGCCGTTCATTCCGATCGCGAAATCGAATTCAAAGCCAAGGCCCCATTTTTCAGCCATTGCGAGGATCCTGCGGTCCATCGGCCTGCCTGTTGCGACACCGAACAGTACACCCTGGCAGTGCAGTTCCTGCAGCATCTCCCGGGTCTTCGGCATCAGGTCGCCTCCTTTCAAAGCGAGCGTGCCGTCAATATCTGCGGCTATCACGGATAATTTATCTATCCACGATAGAAGACATATACGGTTTTAAAGTGTCGGCAGAAATGATCTCCGATATAACGGATGTTGTCCTTCCGGAGGTTGAACAGTGGCGCAGCAGACCGTTAAAGAAGTGCTATGCATTTCTGTTCGTAGATTGTATGTATATATCTGTCAGAAACGAATACGAAGCCAGAGAAGAGGCTGTATATACGATTCCAGGTCATGATCTGAAAGGACATAAAGAGATCCTGGGATTATGGATGGGTGCTTCAGAGTCAAAGAATTACTGGATGCAGGTCTTTGATGAGATCAAAGCTCGTGGAGTAGAAGATGTATTCTTCATTTCCATGGATGGTGTATCCGGACTTGAAGACGGCACGAAAGCGATCTTTCCGGGAGTCATAGTGCAGAGGTGTATTGTTCATCTGATCCGCAATTCGATCCGATACGTACCGGCAAAAGACTATAAGAAGTTCACTGCAGAGCTGAAAAAAGTCTACGGCGCTCCCAGCCTCAAGGCGGCCAGAACGGCCTTTGAAGCGTTTCAGAATAACTGGAAACAATATCCCGGAGCGGTGAATGTCTGGACACGTAATTTCCTTCATGTCGAGCAGTTGTATGATTATGGCAGCGCAGTTCGTAAAGTGATGTATACGACCAATGCGATAGAGGCAATCAATTCCAGTTTCCGCAAAGTCACGAAAAAAGGCTCATTTCCAAATGAGAACGCGGTATACAAGGTTCTTTATCTGCGAATCAAGGAACTGGAGAAAAAGTGGGAAGGAGGCCATTATCAGAACTGGCCAATGGTTCTGAATCAGATGGTCAACGAGAAATTCGCATAGCGAATTGAAAAATACATGGTTTACTGATCTGTACAGGGCAGCAGAGCAGGCATAATATTTTCATCATGCCCGAAAGCAGAGATCTTCGCCGGGCGGCGCAAAATTGGGTTATGAGGGGTACCTCTCATAGCCCAATTTTCAAAGCTACTGTTTCTTATAGTTCTACATAGAAAAATTACACATTTTATTTGACAAAGCCCTATCCTCTCATAGTCTATGTCATTCATGCCGCATCCGGCCTGGCTTTCACAATGAATCACGTTATTCCAAGAATTGAAAATGGAAATATAGGATTCCTTTTCCGGCGTGAAGAGAAGCAGACGCTTTGCCTTTTCATTCATGAGACCGGGATTGCTACGGCTGCCCCACCAGGCTGTCAGCTCATCAAATGTTTTCGGCATGTTGGAAGGATAATTCGGCGCTTCTTTGCCGAATGATCGAGTAGGAGGAACTAAGTAAATGTTCCTCCTTTAC
>DMBB01000198.1 GCA_003446295.1 Erysipelotrichaceae bacterium | reverse complement strand
CCGGATTCGATACATATCCGGGAAGAGGCAGATGAGCCTGAACAGCCGCACCAAGAGCGACTGCCTCATCAGGATTGACCTGCGTGAGCGGCTGGTGTCCGCTGATTGACTTAAGATATGAGGAAACCTGACGCATTCTTGTAGATCCGCCGACCAGAAGGATATCTGTCACTTCATTCCAGCTCATATTCATATTATTAAGCAGATTCTGGCAAAGATTGCCCGTCTTCTGAATCAGATCGGCAGTTGCTTCATTGAACTCATCAAGCGAAATGGTTGTTGTATAGCGTCCATACTCCGGAAGATTCAGTCTGACATTCGCATTGTTGGCCATCGTCAGCTGCTTTTTTACACTCTCAGCATTCTGCTGGACCAGCTGACGGATTTCCGGATTTTCATCAATTGCAATGCCTGTTTCACTTTCAATGCGGTTCTGGATCAAAGATGCAAGACGGTAATCCCAGTCTTTACCGCCAAGTGTATGATCACCTGTTGTCTGCAGAGTCCTCATATGATTATTCTTCTGCATTTCAACCAAGGTGACATCAAAAGTACCGCCGCCGAGATCATAAACAAGAACTTTAGCATTTTCACGCCAGTGGCTGGCACCATAATTCAATGCCGCTGCGGTCGGTTCATTGATAATCTGCCGAATACTCAGGCCGGCTTTGCGGGCAGCTTCTATGGTTGCGCCACGCTCCTTATGATTAAAATAAGCAGGTACAGTTACAACTGCTTCATCGATTTTCTGCCCGGTGACTGCTTCTGCTTCTTCTTTCAGATATCTCAGAAGAATTGCAGAAAGATCCACGGGTGTATAATCCTTGCCGTAATAACTGCAGTGAATTACATCCTTTCCCATGTTTCTTTTGAAAACAGATGTGCATCCATATTCTCCGCATTCATACGCATCTTTGGCTTCATCGCCGACAATAATCTCACCGTCTTCTGTAAACTGAATAACGGAAGGTGTTATCTTTTCACCGGATGTATTTGAAATGATAACCGGCTGGCCTGTTTTTTCATTCATCATTGCAACAGCCGAAAAGGTTGTTCCCAGATCAATACCCACTTTAATTCCCATAAATTACCTCAAAATAAATCAATTTTACAGAGACCGGCAGCTCTGATTATTCAGTGATCATCACGATTGGCAAATACAACAAGAGGGGTGTGCTGTCTGGCTGGTAGCACACCCTTCAGACTATTTGAAGATTATATGTGACAGATTTCTCAGTCGCCTGAAACGACAATCGGCGGAATGTTCGGGTCTATGTCAATATCCGTTTCCATACGCAATGTCGTTTCAACAGTTCCGCCATTGGTAAGGTCGACAGCTTTAATATAGACACCTACCGCTTCAACCGAGAATGTAACTTCAATCGGTGATCCTTTCGGAAGGTTTCCTGGCAGATTCAGTTCAAGCTGGCCAAGATATTTAACTTCATCCGCCGGATCTGTCGGCTGTTCATTTCCTTCAATATCCAAGCAGGGGGTTAAAATATCTGCTGTGCTTCTGCTTTCAAAAGCACGAAGAATAATGATTGTCTGGTTGTCCGCAACGGTCGAATAAACCTTCACATTTCTTGCGGGCATTTCCGTATTGATCTTGATCAGGTTATCGATAACATACTGACCGCCGCTGAGAATACCCGGGCCGAATGAGCGCGGTGTCTGATCAACAATTCTGAACGGATCGCTGGTGACGCCTGTTCCAGAATTTCCATTAGGTCTCGAATCTTCACCTTCTCCACCAGTTTCACCAGGATCACCGGTAGGAGGGTTAGGATCATCAACTCTGTTTCCATGCTCATCATAGTCTTCTTTTACCAGCATGCTTGCATAAATTGCCGCACCTTTTGCAACAGCACGGTCAGGATCTTCCTGCTGGACAATACCAGGGAATCTTGCTTCGACTGCATTTCTGATCATCGGCATATATGTGGATCCTCCGACAAGCAGAACAGTATCGATCGGGATATTTCCAGCCGCATTCAGTACGCTTTCAACATAACTCATTGTCTGAGCAACGAGATCAGCTGTAATACTTTCAAATTCTTCACGGGTGACCTGTACATTCGTCATTGTGCCATTAATATTGACTTTGACTTTGGCATTTTCCGCATTTGTAAGTTTCTTTTTTGTTGTCTCAACTTTGGAGCGGATAACCTGACGTGTCTCCACATCAATATCAGACTCTTCAATGCCGTTATCATCGCAGCACATTTTCATAATGTGTTTAAACAGTCTTTCGTCCCAATCGGCACCTCCAAGTCTGTCATTACCACCCGTAGCCACAACAGTGACAGTCTGAACTTCGTTGCCATCTTCATTTGTGTTAAGGCCCATCTTTACGATGGTAACGTCAAATGTGCCGCCGCCCAGGTCGTAAACCATAATTGTTTTTTCTTCCTGGAACTGTTTTGCACAATAGCTTAACGCAGCAGCCGTAGGTTCATTGATCAGATTCAGAACATTCATTCCGGCAAGTTCGCCTGCCTTTTTTGTCGCATTTCTTTCTTCGAGACCAAAATATGCAGGACATGTAATAACAACATCCGTTACATTTCCGCCCTGTTCTTCAACAATCTGCTTCAGACGCTCAAGAATCAGCTTGGAGATTTCAATCGGCGAATACGTAACACCGTCGATGGTATATGTTTTTCCGTCCTTTTTACCGATTTCACGTTTCACAAACTGAACAACGCGATCCCCATCTGTTTCTGCATAGTCTTTTGCATTGGAACCGACAATGACATTGTCAGTTGTCTCAAAATAGACTGCTGATGCCAGTGTGTCGCTCGCATCTGTGTTGTTGTGGATAACTTCCGCATTTCCGTTGCGATCCAGTGTCGCAATGCAGGAATACGTAGTTCCAAGGTCGATACCATAAGTACTCATTTTCATTCTCCCCCGGCTTCTTCGCCTTCTATTTTTTCCTGATCACTCTGATCATTTTCTTCATTAATACTGTCTTCGTTTTCAATAAGCTCTTTTTCCTGCACGTCATCAGCAGGTGCTTCTGGGTTCACTGTTTCATCCAATATGATTTCATCTTCGTCGTTCTTTTCTTCCTGTACGGCGAGTGATTCGTCATATACATAGACATCCACAAATTCAGGATAAAGAATCATTTTTCCCTTCACTACACCAGGTTTGCGGCTGCGTGCTACAGTATTGTGTTTCTGCGGGTCGCCTGTTGCAATCTTTTCAATGATCTTTGTTGCTCTGGGCTTCCTGATCGTTCCCTCCTGGCTTACAACCACTTCCGCGTCATATTCTTCCAGAATTTCTTCCAGATCACTGAATAATGAAGTCAGATTTTTTCTTGTACGCTCTTCCATTCCTTTGTCTTCAAACAGCACCTGATACTCAACATAGATCTGAGAAATCATTTTCAGCAGCGGCGTAAACTGTTCACCGTTCAGCTGTTCTCTTAATTCTTCAAGATCTTTCTGCATTCCCTGTCTGACCTGAATCTGGAAGTTGGCATTTTCACGGAGCGTCTGTGCAATCTGCCGGTCATTCCTATCCTGCTTATCACCGATCACTCCAATTGCATTTTCCAATGCTTTCAGCCTTTCTTCAAAAGCAGTACCCTGGCCGCTTTCAAATTTGGATACAAGTGAATCTTTCGCATCATTAATACTTTTGACAATGCCAGAATAATTCAGTGCCGCCTGCTTGTTGAAGCTTTCAGTAAATCCGGACATATTCTGCTCCAACTCACTCAGTCTGTTCTGAAGGTCCGCAGGCATTTCCGGTTTTGGTTCTTCAGGTGCCTGCTTAACCGGTTCAACGGGCTCTGCCTCATAATTGTCAACTGCCTCACTTGTTTCCCTGAGCGACTCATCAAGTTCAGAGAACACCTGATCAATATCGCTTGACTGCGAATGAAGTTTGGGCTTGGCTGAAAAATAAGGGATTTCAGGTTCCGGTACCGTACCGTTTGCAATGTTTTCTTTCAGTTTATCGTTTAAGGCCATATTCCCTCCTATTTGTTTTCAATCACCGGCGGATTGATAATATCTGCGAGTTTCTTATCTGCCAGAGGAAGGATCCAGTCAACCGGATCACTGACACCCCACGGCTCATAGGCAGTTCCATCCGGGGAATGCCCGATTGCGCTGACCGGGAAGTAATGCAGATTTGCAAACTGTGTCTCGAGATTGTCAACTGCTGAGGACAGTCCATTGTTGATCAGGAACTGTTTGCACAGATCATCTCTTGCCGCTTCATATGTCGGATACAGCTCCGGATCCTTCTTCATTGAGGCATAAATCTTAGCAGGGCCGATTTCACGCTTGATTTCCCGCACATCAGCTTTAGCGATAATAACCGAGGTCGGTATCTGACATCTGACATTGACTTTTGCACGTCCGATCCGAACCAGGTAGTTAATAAAGTTATTCACAACATCCTCAATCGGCATATCACTGAAATCCGACATGTTTTCTCCGGTACTGAGTCTGTTTTTTCTGAGCAAGCCGCTTGAGAAAGGATCCAACAGCAGCAGCAATCCGTCACAGTAGGTGAACTGATGCTGTTCAACTTCACTGTCAGCTGTGATACCATCGAACATTTCACCGGCAATGTCATAAATCGAAAACTGCCTGCGTACGCCGAGATTGCTGTCGATCAGAAGCGGATACATCTGCGAGTTCAGCTGGGCGGTAGAAGGCACATCTGCACCCTGATACCATTCCTCCAG
>DMBB01000253.1 GCA_003446295.1 Erysipelotrichaceae bacterium | reverse complement strand
CTGGTCCTGATGGGCATTGAACCGACCTATCCCAGTGCCAAGTACGGCTACATCATTCCCAGAACAGAAGAACAGGTATCCTATGTTTCAACCTTCAAGGAGAAACCTGATGAGATCACAGCAGCGGCTTACATCGCACAGGGTGCGTTATGGAACGGCGGTGTATTCGCATATAAGCTCAAGTATGTCCTGGACATTGCCAGAACACTGCTGGACTACACAGACTATGAAGACCTCTACAACAGATATGAAACACTGACAAAGATCAGCTTTGACTATGCTGTCGTAGAGAAGGAACCCAGCATCCAGGTCATGCGGTACCATGGTAAATGGAAAGACCTCGGTACATGGAATACGCTCACGGAAGCCATGGAAGACCCCATCATCGGTGACGGTGTCATGAATGACAAATGTGAAGACGTGCATATCGTCAATGAACTTAATGTGCCTGTACTGGCTATGGGACTCTCTCATGTCATCATTTCCGCAAGCCCTGACGGAATTCTGGTAACAGACAAACAGCAGAGCTCCTATATCAAACCGTATGTCGACAAGTTTGATCAGCAGATCATGTTTGCCGAGAAATCATGGGGTTCCTACCGTGTACTGGATGTCGATAAGGAATCCATGACCGTCAAGGTCACGCTGAACCCGGGACACCGTATGAACTACCACAGCCACCAGCACCGCAATGAGGTATGGACAGTTGTCTCCGGAACAGGCAAGACGATCGTAGACGGCATGGAAGAGGCTGTGGCACCCGGATCTGTGATCACCCTGCAGGCAGGATGCCGTCATACCGTGATCGCTGATACGGAACTGGTGCTGATCGAGGTACAATTAGGCAAGGAGATCAGCAGGGAAGACAAGCAGAAGTTCCCGCTGGAGTATTAAAATGCAGGAAGAAAGCAGAAAAACAAATTTACCGTTTTTTCTGAAGCCTGCAGGCAAGGACTATCTATGGGGCGGCAGACGTCTGAACGATGACTATGCGAAGAACATCGACATGACGCCGCTTGCCGAGACATGGGAATGCAGTACGCATCCTGACGGACCGAGCACTGTATCTTCCGGAGAATTTGAAGGAAGACTCTTAAGCGATATTCTGAAAGAACATCCGGAATACATCGGCACGCATCCGCAGACAGTCGGGGAACTGCCGATCCTGATCAAGCTCATCGATGCCAAGCAGGATCTGTCCGTACAGGTGCATCCGGATGATACATATGCATATGAACATGAGAACGGACAGTCAGGCAAAGATGAGATGTGGTATGTCCTGGACGCAAAGAAAGACAGCAGACTCATCTACGGTCTGAACCGCACCGTAACAAAAGAAGAGCTCAGAGCAGGCATTGCGGATGGCAGTATTACCAAATACATGCAGAAAGTACCTGTGCATAAGAATGATGTCTTCTACATCAAAGCAGGTACGATCCATGCGATCGGCGCAGGCGTGCTGCTGGCGGAGGTACAGGAAAGCTCCAACCTGACGTACAGGCTGTATGACTATGACCGTACCGACAGGAACGGACATAAGCGTGAGCTGCATGTAGAAAAGGCACTTGCTGTGGCAAACCTCAATGAAGCGGAAAAACCGGTACAGCCGATGCGTCTTCTAAATTACAGAAGGGGATGGGCAAGTGAATTTCTGTACCGCTGCAAGTACTTCCAGACAGAACGCATCCTGCTGAACACGGAACGGATCAGGGAAATGGTAACGGTACAGACAGACAGCCTTAGCTTTATGGTCATGCTGTGTCTGGAAGGAAGCGGCATGCTGAGGTATGAGAACGAGATACTTCCGTTCTTCAAGGGAGACTGCATCTTTATTCCTGCAGACTCCGTACCCGTTCAGCTGCATGGCTCAGCACAGTTTCTGAGAGTCAGCTGCTAGAAAAGAGAAAAGATATGACAAGATGGATGGATGAATACAACAGATGGTGCGAACAGGTCTTCCGTGATGAAGACATCAATGTCCAGCTGAATGAAATGGCAGGCAATGAAACAGCCATCGAAGATGCCTTCTACAGAGACCTGGCGTTCGGAACAGGCGGATTAAGAGGCGTGATCGGAGCCGGTACCAACAGAATGAATGTATGCACGGTAGGCAAAGCATCCCAGGGTCTTGCAGACTATGTAAACAAGCATTTCCCGGAAGGAAAGCGTTCCATAGCCGTCTCCTATGACTCCAGGATCAAATCAGATCTGTTTGCCAGGACGGCATCAGCTGTCTTTGCGGCAAACGGGATCCATGTGTACCTGTACAGTCAGCTCATGCCGACGCCATGCCTTTCCTATGCGGTCAGATACCTGGGTGCCTCAGCAGGCATCATGGTGACTGCCAGCCACAATCCTGCCAAATACAACGGCTACAAGGTATACGGAAGTGATGGCTGCCAAATCACCACGGAAGCAGCCAAAGAGATCTTAGGAGAGATCGAGAAGCTGGACTGCTTCAAGGATGTGAAGACGATCAGCTTTGAAGAAGGTCTTTCTTCAGGTCTCATTGAATACATCTCTGAAGATGTCTATACATCATTCACGGAATGCGTGAAGCATGAAAGCGTACTTGGTGCAGATGATGAGATCGACCGCAATGTTGCGATCATCTACTCACCATTGAACGGCACAGGACTGAAGCCTGTTACCCGTGCACTCAAAGAAGCAGGCTTTACAAACATTACCGTTGTTGCAGAACAGGAACAGCCTGACGGGAACTTCCCGACATGCCCGTATCCCAATCCCGAGATCCGGGAAGCCATGGAACTGGGCATGGAGTACTGCAGGAAATACAACGCTGACCTGTTATTGGCAACAGACCCGGATTGCGACAGGTGCGGTATTGCCGTCAGATGCGGCGATGACTACCAGCTGCTGACAGGCAATGAAGTCGGTCTGTTATTGCTGGATTACATCTGCTCTCAGAGAATCAAAAACAAGACGATGCCTGAACATCCGGTCTTTGTCAAAACGATCGTTACCATGGACCTGGCTGAACGCATCGCAGAACATTATGGCGTGGAAACAGTCAATGTACTGACAGGATTCAAGTTCATCGGGGAAGTGATCGGCAGACTGGAAGCGCAGGGCAGACAGTCAGATTACATCTGCGGATTTGAAGAATCCTACGGTTATCTGACAGGCACCTATGTCAGGGACAAGGATGCTGTGAATGCAGCATACATGATCTGTGAAATGTTTGCATATTACAGAACAAGAGGCATCTCGCTGCTTGATAAACTGAATGAGATCTATCAGACATACGGGTACTGCCTGAATACACTTCATTCCTATGAGTTTGAAGGTTCAGCAGGTTTTGCAAAGATGCAGGAGATCATGAAGAACTTCCGTATGGATATGACGCATATTGCAGGCAGAAGGATCCAGAATACATTTGACTATCTGGAAGGACTGAACGGTCTTCCAAAGTCAGACGTACTCAAGTTCATCCTGAAGGATCATTGTTCCGTTGTTGTCAGACCTTCCGGTACAGAGCCTAAACTCAAGACATATATCTCGGTATCCGCACCGACCAGGGAACAGGCAGCAATCATCGAACAGGACATCACAGAATACCTGAACGGATATTTCAAATAAGCACACTTACAAAAGCACAGTCATTTATCGGCTGTGTTTTTTGTACGCCTGATCTTTATGAATATGATGATTAATGTTTCATCAAATATCCAGTGTAATATCTGCGCTGCAAATTCATGTTAATGAATAACA
>DMBB01000349.1 GCA_003446295.1 Erysipelotrichaceae bacterium | reverse complement strand
TTGTGCAGGGCAATCCCAGAGTATATAAGGCCCTGAAAGATCAGCTTGCGGCCGTACTTGCTGAACTGAAACGGCTTGAAAAATCCGAAAACATCCGGGATGAACTTCTGGAAACCATTAATCTGATTACCATTACCCTTGAAGGGATGAAGGAGGAAAACTATGGAGAATAATGAAAGAATGACCGCCCTGATCACGCCTGTTGCAGCAGGCGCAGAGCAGTCACCCGGTCTCAACACCTCGAACAGTATAGCTGATTCTGAGGAAGATTTCAATTACGACGGTCCGATCATGACTAAAGAAGAATTTGATCGGATTACAACAGAAGAAACCTTTCGTAAAGAAAAAGAAGCCAGCGATCCAAACAACCTCCCCTCTATATCCATGACGGAACTGTATGAAAGAATCTATACGAAAAAGAAACCGATCATTGATGGTCTTCTGTATCCTGGCACCTACCTGTTCGCCGGCGCGCCAAAGCTTGGAAAAAGCTTCCTGATGCTGCAGCTTGCCTACCACATCAGCACCGGGAGCCCTCTATGGGGGTTCCCGGTGCAACAGCGGGATGTCCTGTACCTCTCTCTGGAAGATGATCATGCGCGGCTTCAGAGCCGCCTTTACAGAATGTTTGGGGCAAACGCGACCGAGCACCTTCATCTGTGCACAAAGGCTCATACCATTCAGGAAGGCCTTGGCATCCAGCTTTCAAGATTCCTTGTCCAACATCAGGGCATCGGCCTGGTCATCATTGACACGCTTCAAAAAATCCGGGACGTTTTCAGCGATACGTACAGTTATAGCAATGATTATCAACTGATCACCTATCTGAAGGGCCTTGCAGATTTTCACGGAATCTGCATGATCCTTGTACATCACACCAGGAAACAACAGTCTGATGACAACTTCGACATGGTATCTGGCACAAATGGACTGACCGGTGCAGCAGATGCCACACTCATTCTCACAAAAGCAAAGCGTACCGGCAACACTGCTTCACTGCAGATCACCGGGCGTGATCAGGAAGATCAAATCATACACCTGATCAGAAATGAGGAAAATCTCTGCTGGGATCTGGAGCGACTTGAAAGAGAACTATGGAAAGCCCCTCCCGATCCTCTGCTGGAAAGGGTATCCCAGCTCATTCTGCCAGGGCAGGAAGAATGGACAGGTTCTCCCAGCCAACTCCGGACTTTCCTGGGCGTTGATATGAAGCCAAATGTGCTGACACAGCAGCTAAATATCAATGCAGCTCGCTTGCTCGATGAATACAGCATTCATTACTGGAACAAGCGAACGCATCTCGGACGACGCATAGGGCTGAAATATGTGAAACCGGCGTGACGATGCGTGACGGTCGTGACGGTGTTTATGGGCTCCCAAAAACACCGTCACCATCGACACGGACCGTCACGGAAAGTTTCCGCGGGGTCCAGGGTGCCCTTTTCAAAGGGCATCCCTGGCGGGGGTTGTCCGCAGACAACGGGCAGCGCCCATCCCCCTCGGAGAGCGCAAAGCATCTTTTGACGGCCGCAGGTTGTCAAAAGTGCCTTTGCGTTACTTTCGCGAAAGTAACAAAGGCTTTCTACTTCGCTCTCCCTGCCCAACCCCATCGAAGAAAGGAGATTAACTGCTATGGGTAAAACTGTCAGCGGCAGAATCGGTGGCGGATCCACCGGTCATAACAGCCGCGAATATTCCAGGAACAATGTCGATCCGAGCCGTACTCATCTGAATATCGACTACTGCAACGAGCCGATCAAGGATGCTTTTCACAAGCTCTTTGACGATGCTCTGGAACGGTACAACGCCAAGCAGACCCGTTCCGACCGGATCATCGACGATTACTACGACAAGATCCGCTCCGGGAAACAGGAGAAACCGTTCTACGAAATTATCATGCAGGTCGGCAATAAGGATGATACCGGCGCGACAACCGAGAGCGGCGAACAGGCAAAGGCGATCCTGAACGAATACTTCCAGGGGTTCCGGGAACGGAATCCGAACCTATATGTTTTCTCCGCTCACCTGCACATGGATGAAGCAACGCCGCATCTGCACATTGATTTCATCCCCTTCATCACTGGCAGCACCCGCGGTTTGGATACTCGGGTTTCGCTGAAAAAGGCACTGCTGGCTCAGGGCTTTGAAGGCGGAAGCCGTTCCGAAACGGAATGGAATCAGTGGATGGCTTCTGAGAAGAATGCCCTTGCCGCAGTCATGGAACGTCACGGCCTGGAATGGGAGCACAAAGGCACCCACGAAGAGCATCTGAGCATCATTGAGTTCAAAAAGAAAGAACGTACTGAAGAACTCGAAGCTGTGACAGCTGAACTGGCTGATAAAAAGGTGGATCTTCGAACTATAGCTGATCGGGTCAATAATCTGAAGACTGCCGAAACTGACTTTAAAGACCTTAAGGAAAAACTGGCTTATGATCCGGAATATCTACTCCCGGAACCGTCTTCCCTGATGCTGGCCAAAACCTACAAGGAAGAGAAAGCCCGGCCTTTGGTCAAGAAGCTGAAATCCATCATCAGAAGCCTGCTGGTTCAGTATCACAAGGTAATCGACAACCTGATCAGAATCACCGGCGAAAAAGACAAGCTGCAGCAGGAAAACGACCGGCTCCGCGATGACAATGGCAGCCTTACCAGGGAAAACGCCATCCTGAAAGAGCAAACCAAGGACTACAGGCGTCTGAAGAAACACTACAGTCCAGAACTGAAAGCAATGCTGGAGCAGCTCAAAACTACCCGGCAGCGCGAACGTCAGGAAAAACAGGCGAACATTGCCTGATTGAACACTATGGGGAGGGAAACTCTATGAAAACTGTCTCTTTTGCCCGCTATGACATGGATTCCGGTTATGTGTACGGCAAACTGTCCGATGGAAACATCATCCTGATCAACTGTACCGCCTATGAACAGGCTCATGCTGACAACATGTATGAGCGTTCAGAACTGGACTATCTGATCTTCAATGATCCAGCCGGATATGTTGAACTGGTTCTGGAAGGCAATCCGAAATCTTACCTCAAAGCAGTTGCAAAATACAGAATAATTGAGTCCTGACAAAAGATGACACCGCCCCTGTGCTTAGTTTCAGCACAGGGGTATTCATATTTATTTTATGAATCCAATGCGGCCATGAAGCCATCAAGTTAACCTGTATTTTTTCTGAAACATGTTGAATTGCTGCCTGTACTCTTCATCAGAATTCCTGAAGGCACGCTGTTTTTCGTGTATGTTCATAGTGTTGCCTGCAGAATCAAGGACACATCCGGAAATATTTGAACAATGATCGGACACCCTTTCAAGATTCGTTAGAATATCTGACCACACAAATCCCGCCGCCACGGAACATTCGCCCCTTTGGAGTCGTAAAAAATGACGGGTTCGAAGATCTTCTTTCAGCATATCAATGACCTCTTCCAAAGGCTCCGTTTTACGTGCAGCTTCAATATCTTCCTCTGAAAACGCAGAAAAAGACAGATTCAGTATTTCTGTTACTGCGGCACATATCGTTCTGTATTCGTCTATGGCATCTTCGGAAAACGCAACATTTTTGCTTACGATTTCTTCTGCCGACTCCAGAATATTCACTGCATGATCTGCGATACGTTCATAGTCTCCAATCAGTTTCAAATACTCTGTTGCTTTGACACTTTCTTCATCTCCCAGATGGCGGGATGTCAGTTTCAAAAGATACGTGCTGATCAAGTCTTCAAGATGATCCGTGTTATCTTCTGCTTCGCGGATACGATCTGCAATTACTTTATCATAGTTCAGAACGCATGCAGTACTATCCCGGAATGCATGGATTGACAATTCTGCCATATTACCGAGCACCTGTCTGCATTGATTTAGAGCAAGGGCAGGGCTTCCAAGTAAACGCTCATCCAGTTCTTGAATCTTCTCCGTTGTCTTGGCATCAGGAAGAATCCTGCAGACCATATGCTCAAGAACCTGGCTGAACGGAAGCATCAGTAAGGTGCAAAGAATGTTAAATACCGAATGGAAAACCGCGATCCCTATCAGACTGGCAGCCTGTGCAAGAAATACCGGAGCAAAAATTGTTTTTACCAGCCAGAAAACCGTCAGCCATACGGCGGCTCCCATGAAGTTGAAAGCAAAATGAACAAGCGCGGCTCTTTTTGCGTTTCTGGTTGTACCGATTGAAGAAAGTACTGCCGTTATGCAGGTACCGATATTC
>DMBB01000256.1:1530-4420 GCA_003446295.1 Erysipelotrichaceae bacterium | reverse complement strand
ATAAATGAACTCTCCAATAAATACAGTATAGCAATTGAAGCTAATTAATTAGATAATTTTTGCAAATCATATTTTTTGTGATCTTTTTCTATTGCCGGTAGTATAACATGTGAAATATATACATTGAAATGATGTATGAAACTAATATGTTTTGACATTAAAAATGATGAAGCACACTCCCTTAGCTCCACCATAGTAACTGGAGATCTTCGGATCTCCTTTATTTTTTGTTTTTCAATCATTTGATGCATATCACGGCAGATCAGGAGAACGCGAGTTCTCTTTTGTTTTATAATTTGTTTATACAGACATGCTTCAGCCCGTTCATAATTAATACAGATAATCCTTCAGGTATTCATATTGCCGGAAGACCGGACTGATGAAATTCCATTCCTCACAGATCATGCACTTGCGCATGAAAACAAAACCCATAACATGGCAGGAGGTATTTTCATGTTCGTATTTTGGGGTGATGGATCGCAGGATGCGATGGACCTTGTCGACAGCATCATTGTCAGAAGCACAGAGAACTTCAACTGGACTTTCATCTTCATTCTTGCTGTAGTGTTTTATGTTTACTGGACAGAGATCAACAAGAAAAACTACAGCGCGATCTATGCGGGGCTGGCACTGTACGGCGTGCATTGGCTGTATGAGATCGCCAATGCCGTGATCGGACATTTTGCAGGATATCCGCTATGGTCTGTTTCAAATGAATCCACAACATTTATTCTGCTGATCGGCGTATGCTGGGAGCTCTCCATGATGTTTTCACTTGCAGGCATCATTTCATTCAAGATGCTGCCGGCAGACAGAACAGCACGCTACTTTTCCGGAAACGGCAGACGCGGGATCGACTGCAGACTGGCAGGCGCACTCAGTATGGCGCTTCTGTTTGCCCTGGTAGAATCATTCCTTGCCGGCACCAGCAATCATTCATTTATCTGGGTATACAAATGGTGGGGCGTGCTCCCGGTATTTGTGACTACATACATTCCATTCTTTCTGGCAGCCAATTATGTGCCCGATATGCAGCCCCGCAGGAGAAACACATTCCTGATCACGGAATGGGTGCTGACTGCAGTTCTGCTGGCGGTTCTGATCCCGATGGGCATCATCTGAGAAGCATTCATTCAGTATTTACATGAACTCAACTGCTGCGTCAGTTTACTCCCGTGACGGTCGCTGTTATTTTGATCATGCTCTGATATGATGAGACTGCAGAAAGAAATGAGAGGGACTCCGGAATGGAAATGGGAAAAGAGATCAGACGGCTGAGAGATGAACGCGGCATCACGCAGGAAGCACTTGCTGCAGCGCTGGATGTAACGCCTCAGACGATCAGTAAATGGGAGAGAGGTGCCAGTATGCCGGATATAGGAATGCTGCCGAAGATCGCAGTCTATTTTGGCATTACGATCGATCAGCTGTTTGCCATGGCACCCGAACAGCAGCTGGAACGTATCGAAAACAGGATCTACAGTCATGGCTTATTTGATGAAGCAGAAGAACGTCAGCTCCGACAGCAGCTGCGTGTCATCTCGGAACAGCCGGAACTGGAAGGGCAGGCCGAATTGATGCTGACAAAACTGTACAGCCACCAGGCTGAACAGTATCTCAGTCTTGCTGTACAGCATGGCAGGATCGCAGTGGAGAAGACAGGCGGTGACAGTGATGCCATCAGTGAGCTTGCCAATGCCTGGGGCAGTTATGTATCTGACTGGAATATCCGCAATCACCATCTGCTGATCGAATGGTTCAGCGGATATTGCAGACGAAATCCAAAGAACCGCAGTGCACTCATGTGGCTGCTGGACAATCTGATCGATGACAGAAGGCTTTCAGAGGCTCGGGAATGGCTGGAAAAACTGGCTTCTATGGATCACACATACCGCGTGCCGATGTACCGCTATATGATCGCACTTGCCGCAGGTGAAACTGAAGCGGCAGAAACGTTCCTTCATGAACTGGAGACAATGGAAGGCCAGGAATGGAGCCTGTCAGCGTTATTGGGAGACATCTGTACAATGAGACAGGAATACGACAAAGCCATCGCCTGGTATCGGAAAGCGCAGGAACTTCAGCCTTCACCCAAATACACAGACAGTGCCGAGAGTATTGCCCACATCTGTGAGATCCGCGGTGATACAGCCGGAGCTGTTTCCGCTTACCGGGAAAAGCAGCGTCTGCTAAGAGAAGAATGGGGGATCGTCAGCGGCGAGATTTATCAAGAAACGGAACGTTCTATTCAAAGACTTCTGTCACTCTGATCACTATATGACGTAAAAAAAGCGTTTTGCCATCACCGGCAGAACGCTTTTCATCAGGTCAGATAACGTGTACGCTTTCGCTTTCAAATTTGACGAAAGCCTTATCACCGACATGGTAGATCTTTTTGTTTTTGGGATTGAAGTCTGTGATCTTGACAAGCGTATCTCCTACCATGACATGGTAGTTCTGATAGCTTCCCATAAATGTACTCAGTACAACATCGCAGGGCAGCTGTCCTTCATCAGCCAGTACCGCAGCTTCAGGACGGAGCACAAGCGTGCATTCTTCACCGGTAGTGCGTCCGTTCAGTTCATGAAGGTCGATCCTGTTTCCATGGACATTGACGGTGCCTCTGGAACCGTTTGTCTCTGTGACCGTTCCCTTCAGGAAGTTTGCTTCACCGATAAAGTCAGCGACAAACTCACTGTTCGGATGGTAATAGATTTCCTGCGGTGTGCCCATCATCGCAACAACGCCCTGGTTCATAATGATGATCTTGTCAGAGATCGCCATCGCTTCAGACTGGTCATGCGTAACATAGATCGCGGTAATGCCTGCTTCCTGCTGGATCCTGCGGATCTCCGTACGCATTGTGACACGCAGCTTGGCATCCAGGTTG
>DMBB01000256.1:0-1489 GCA_003446295.1 Erysipelotrichaceae bacterium | reverse complement strand
GCATCCAGGTTGGACAGCGGTTCGTCAAACAGCAGTACGCCGGGCTCCAGCACAAGCGCTCTTGCGAGGGCAACACGCTGCTGCTGGCCGCCGGACAGCTGGTTGGTCATACGGCTTTCCATGCCCTCAAGACCAACAAGCTTCAGGATATTGGTAACCTTTTCCTGGATCACCGCTTTATCCAATTTTCTCAGCTTCAGACCATATGCGACGTTATCGAAGATATTGTAGTGAGGGAGCAGGGCATAGCTCTGGAATACCATGGCGGTATCACGCTTATTCGGCGTCAGCTCATTGATCGGTTCCCCGCCCAGATAGATCTCGCCTTCATCAGGGCTTTCAAAGCCTGCGATCATTCGCAAAGTTGTAGTCTTACCGCAGCCGGAAGGACCCAGCAGGGTAACGAATGTACCTGGTTCAATATCCAGCGAGGTGTCGTGAACAGCATAGAATTCCTTCTTTGTTTTAGGATCCTGATAGATCTTTGAAATATGCTCCAGACGAACGCCTTTTTTCTCTTTAGCCATCGTTAAACCTCCTTAATTTCACGGCTGGTGCCGAAATGTTTAATGAAGATATTCATCAGTGCCACAGCACTGTAAGTGATGATGATCAGGATCGTAGCAAATGCGCAGGCAATGCCGTAGGATCCTTTCTCTGCGAATTCATTGATCTGTACAGTGATCAGCAGATACCTCGGCGTGACCAGAAGGATGATTGCAGAGATCGCTGTGATACTGCGGACAAATGCAGTGACTAGACCCGAAAGGAAGCTGTCCTTGATCAGCGGCAGGGTGACCGTCATGAATACCGTGAAGCTGTCAGCACCCATATCATAGGCAGACTCTTCGATGCTCTTGTCGATCTGACGCAGTGCAGAGATACCGCTTCTTGTACCGGTAGGCAGGGAACGTACGATGAATACGATCACCAGCAGGGCACCGGTACCATACAGGGACTGCAGGAATCCGGTACGGAATACACCGGCAGAGAATCCGCGGATATATCCGACACCGAGAACTGTACCGGGAACTGCCATGGCCAGCATTGATACTGCTTCAATAAATCCTTTGGAACGGAAGTTTCTCTTGACGACCAGGTAAGAGATGATCATTGATAAGAGCGCTGTGATCGGTGATGCGATCAGAGACAGCAGGAAGGAGTCCTTGAATGCCTTGAGGCCCTTATACCGTGTGAAGACAAGCGAGAACCATTTGAACGTCAGATGGAAGTCATAGCCCCATGTTCTGAAGAGTGCACCCAGAGGAACGCAGACGTACATCATGATGACAAACGCCGCAACCAGCAGACAGAAGAGTGTCAGAGGTCTGGTGACCGACTTATCGGTTATCAGCATTCTCTGACGGCTTGCTTTGCCGGTCAGGGTAGCCGTGCTCTTGGCTTCCAGATAATACTTCTGAACGATAAACATCAGCAGGGTGATCGTCAGCAGGACAACAGCCATGGCTGAAGCACCTTGCTTGTCATA